>JADLBG010000180.1 GCA_020847895.1 Bryobacterales bacterium | reverse complement strand
CGCCTTGTGCCCAAGCGTGGTGGTGCCTGCCGCGCAGCAGACGCTTCCCCATCGCCAGTAAGTTCATCTCATGAAGTTCCACCCGTGCGAATGCGCTTCGAAGCAGAGCGATCTCACGGCTGCCCAGTATGATCTCCTCGCCCTGCTCCTCCGCCTCGCCCTCAAGACCCGCCCGCGCGCGGCGGGCGAGGTTGAGGAGAGGATTGTTGCCGTAGGTCTCCGCCAGCAGCAGCGTGCCGCCGGGGCGGATCACCCGCGCGAGTTCCTCAAACGCCCGCGAGTACTTCAGCGTATGATGGACGGCTGCGCTTGCATAAACCAGATCAAACTCACCGTCGCGGAAGCAGGTCAAATCCGAGGCGTCCCGCGCTTCGCCGCGCACCCGGTGACTCACCCCACTGGCGCGCGCGCGGCTCAGCCCCAGTTCCACAGCCGCGGGTGACAAATCGAGAAGGGTCACGTATGCCCCTTCAGTGGCCACCCAGACTCCCCAGTCCGCGGGGCCGCAGCCGTAGTCGAGAACCCGGAGGCTGGAAAGTGGCATCGCCAGCAGCCGCGAAAGCACCTCGGTGTACAATCGGCGGCGTTCAAAGACAGGCTGCCGGGGATCCGCCAAGGTGCGCCGCATTACTTCGCGACTTACCGCCAGTTCGTGATCCGGGCGCTCCAGGAAGCGCCTGTACACCGCATCGTAAAAGCCGCGCTCCTGGTCTGCCGTAATTGACATGGGTTCAATCACCAGCCGGCTTCGGCGTCGCGCCCGTGCTCTGGGGCAATTCCGGCTTGCGGATGTAATCCGTTGGGAGTTCCCCTGTGAGACTCTTGAGCCACGTCACAATCTCCTTGGCCTCGCTATCCGTCAGCGGGCGCTCCACCTGGTGTTCCCCCATCATCCGCACGGCGGCCTCGAGGCTGGCCACGCTGCCATCATGGAAATAGGGCGCGGTCTTCTCGATGTTGCGAAGCGAGGGAACCTTGAACACCATCTTGTCGCTGTCCTGCTTCGTCACCTCGTAGCGGCCCAGGTCTTTTTGATTAGGCCAGGGCTTTACGAGTCCCACCTTTTGATACAACCGGCCGCCCACAAGCGGGCCTCCGTGGCACGTATGGCATCCGGCGCGGTAGAAGGCGATGAACCCTGCCTTCTCTTCCGGCGCGAGGGCGTTGGCGTCTCCGGCAAGAAACTTGTCCCAACGCGAAGGAGCCACCAGTTTGCGCTCGAAAGCTCCGATCGCGAGAGCCGCGTTCTCGAGAGTCACCGGTTGCTTTTCGTTGGGGAAAGCCTTGGCGAAAGCTGCTTTGTATTCAGGAATGGAGAGCACAACTGCTTCCACCGCATGGGCATCCGCCATCGCCATCTCCACGGGATTCATCATTGGCCCCATCGCCTGCGCTTCCACGTCCGGAGCACGGCCATCCCAGAACTGAACCACATGGCCCGCCGCATAGTAAACAGTCGGTGCGTTCCTCCCGCCCTTTTGCCCTTCAAATCCTGTGGAAGTGGGCTCGTTGTCCACTCCGTAGCGATCCAGCGCGTGACACGAATTGCAGGAAATGGTCTGGCTCTTCGACAAGCGTTCATCGTAATACAACATGCGCCCAAGCGCGATCTTCTCCTCACTCAACGGGTTCTTGCCGCTCTCCATCACAACCGGTGCCGCCTTGAAATTCTGAAGGAACTCCTGATCGATCTCCGTCTTACTGGTGGTCTTTGAACCGCACCCCGGCAATGAAATGGATAGCGCCAGCAAGGCGTATGAGAAGGGATGATGTTTCATTCGTGATCTCCTCAAACCATCCTAGCGGGGAAGGCCATTCCCCCGCTTCGGCTAGAATGAGGAATTCTCTTCTAATGCCTCAGCCTGTGCGCTTTCGATACCTGGACCATCTCATTAACGTGTTCGTGGTGGTCCTGATTGTCTCCAACCTTGTGGCGCCGAAGATCGTGGCAATTGGCGATTTTCGCTTGAGCGGGGCGCAACTGCTGTTCCCGGTCACCTACATCTTCGGGGACATCTTCACCGAAGTCTATGGCTACAGCGCATCGCGGCGCGCCATCTGGACCGGATTTCTCGCCTCCGCCCTGCTATCGGTGATGGGCCTCATCGTAGTGGCGCTACCCCCGGCGCCGGACTGGCATGATCAGGAGGCGTTTGCCAAGGTGTTCGACTTTGTTCCCAGATTGGTGGCCGCCAGCCTGGTCGCCTACTGGTGCGGGGAGTTCTCGAACGCTTTCGTGATGGCGCGCATGAAGGTGTTGACGAAAGGCAAAATGCTGTGGACGCGAACCATCGGCTCTACCGTCGTCGGGCAGTTGGTCGATAGCATCGTGGTGATGTTTCTCGCATTCGGCGGGACGCTTGGACTGAAGACGATCGGCACGCTGATCGTGTCCGGATACCTGGGCAAAGTGATCTACGAAGTAGCGGCCACGCCGCTGACGTATGCGGTGGTCAACGCGCTGAAGCGGGCCGAGGGAATGGAAGTATTCGACACAAGCACCGATTTCAATCCCTTTCACGGGCAGAGGTAGCATTGTTCGTCTCTCCTAATCACCGCACGCGCCTGATCCGGTAATCCTCCGCTGTAGTCATCCGCACCACCTTGCACATCTCGAAGAGCCTGGAGCGCGCGCGCATGCCGACGCGTTCACCAAGCGTCGTGCGCCCTTGCGAAACCGTCGAGCCGGCGTCGACATCCACCAGGTTCGTGGTGGCGATCAGCGCCTTCTTGTGATTGCAGCGGTGGGTGATGATGGAGGTGACCGTATCCTCCACCCAGTCCGTCACCCGGTGCGCGCCGAGATCATCCAGCAGGAGCACCTCCACATCCAGAGCCTCGCGATAGGCCTCCTTGTCGCTCGATCCGGAATTCGGATCGTAGCCCGAGCGGATGCGGTCCAGCAGGTTCTGGTAGTCAGAGAAGATCCCCTCG
>JADLBG010000179.1 GCA_020847895.1 Bryobacterales bacterium | reverse complement strand
TCTGCGCCGGCGGCGGCAACTCGCCCACGTTCCTCGGGTTCTGAAAATGATCTAATAGTCTTTCGGAATACATGTCCGGCTACTTCCCCATCCTACGGCAGCGTGTGCGGAAACGCACCTTCCGGTCGCTCTTTCTCTTTGTGACCTCCCGCTGCAATTCACTCTGCCGCACCTGCTTCTACTTCGACAAGCTCAACAGCAAAGATGATTTGACCTTCGGCCAGATCCGGAGAATCTCCGAAACAGCCCCTCCGTTTGAAAAGCTCTGGCTCTCGGGCGGCGAACCCTTCCTGCGCGACGAACTCCCGGAGATCGTGGCGCTGTTTGCCCGCAACAACCGCGTAGCGAACATCAATCTTCCCACCAACGGCCTGCTCCAGGACCGCATCTTTCGCTCTGTCGACCGCATGCTGACCTTGGCGCCCAACGTCTCCATCGACCTCAATTTCTCCCTCGACGGCCTCGCCAACACTCATGACGCCATCCGCGGCGTCCCGAACAACTTCCGCCGCACTCTGGAAACCATCCGCGAGGCGGATAAGCGCTACTCGAACGTCCCCCGCCTGCGGCGCAATGTTCTCACCGTCATTACCCGCGAGAACTACACCGAGATCGTGGAACTGGGCTTGCGCCTCGCCACTGAAGCAAAGCTCAGCGGACAGTATTTCGAGATTGTGCGCGGAGAAACCCCGGATGCCGATCTGAAGCGGTTGCAGCGGGAAGATGTCGCCGCTCTTCACCGGCAGTTGATGCCCTTCCACCGCCACTACGCGCGCAAACTGTTTGCCCACTTGCCGCCCGGAGTGCGTCAATTCGCCGCCATGTACTATCTGGGGAACCTGCGGCTGCACTTCGACTTGCATGAATCCTGCCTCGATCGCCCGCGCAAATGGCCCATGCCATGCACCGCTGGGGAAACCACCATCGTCATCGATCACAACGGCCGGTTCCGCGCCTGTGAAATGCGGGAAATTGTGGGGAACCTCGCCGATTACGAATTCGACATCCCCGCGGCGCTGGCCTCATCCGCGATGGGAGAAGAGGTCGAGGCCATTCGCAACGCCAACTGCTGGTGTACCCATAGCTGCTTCATTCAGGAGAGTTCCAAGTTCTCCCCGCGCGTGCAATTGTTCACCATTCCCTGGGCCTGGCTGCGCCAGCGCTGGCAGAAACTGCCGGAAATGCCTCTTCGAGACATCGAACGGTTTCGGGCGCTGGAGACCGTCTGATGGCCCGTACCTACCGCATTCCCGTTGTCGCCGCGTTGATCGAAAAGGACGGCAAACTCCTCATTGGCCAGCGAAAAGCCGGGGCGCGCCATGAGTTCAAATGGGAGTTTCCCGGCGGAAAAGTAGAGCAGGGCGAATCTCCACGCGCGGCCCTGGCCCGCGAGTTGCGCGAGGAACTGGGCATCGAGGCCACTGTTGGCAAAGAGATCACTCGCTACGAGTTCAACTACCCCAAGGGCGCGAGCCTGCTCCTCATCTTCCTCGAAGTGCCAGGTTTTTCCGGCGAACTGCGCAATGCCATCTTTGAAAAGATCCAATGGGAACGCCGGGAGAATCTTCCCAGCTATGATTTCCTCGACGGCGATCTGGACTTCGTAAAGCGCCTCGCGGCCGGCGAATTCTGATCCCCGCGCCGCGCGCGCGGAGTGCTTCAACCGATCCTGACCTTGCGTGGAAACTGCGCGTTGTCTTCAAGGAACGTCTTCTTCCGGCTCAATTCCTCGACCGTCGGCTGCACGTTGCCCTCCACGTCCGTAACCCGGGACACAAGCGTATGCTCTCCCGGCGTGGCGCCTTCCCACCGGTAGCTGAACAACTTCCACGAATACTTCGTGTTGGCTGCGTCAAGCGTGGCCTTCTCCCATGCGCCGCCGTCGATTTTCACCTCCACGGACTTCAACGGCGTACCGTCGTTCAACACAAATCCAAGAATCTGATGCGAACTGCCCGTCTTCCGCACCCGCGCAATCACCGATTTCAGATGCTGCCGCGTGATCTCCGTCTCCATCCATTGCGTATTCAGATCAGCCGGTTCCCCCGTGCCGCCCACCCCCACCACGGACCGGTACCAGCGCGCCTGGTAGTTCCCGAGAAAGCGATCCTGCTGCAAGTGGACCTCCGCGAGCCACTTCACATTCGCTACCCCATACCATCCCGGCATGATGACGCGCAGCGGCGCTCCCTGCGGAACCGTCAGCGGCTCGCCGTTCAGTGCGTAGGCAAGTAGAGGATCCGGCTTCATTGCATTCTCGAGCGTGATGCTCCGCGCAAACTGCTGGTTCAGCTTCAATGTCTCCCGCCGGAACACCACCTGTTCCTCGCCACGATCCGCCCCGAGAAACACCACCTCCCGGGCTTTCGCCCCGACCCCTACATGGTTCAGCACCTCCCGCAACGGCACCCCCGTGAACCGGCCGCACGAGGACAGCGCTTGAAACGCCCGCCCGCTGTTGCCGGAGCATTCGTATCCCGCCACCACATCCGCTGACCGCATCTTGCGCAACTCGGCAAGCGAAAGCTCCACCGGCTTGTCCACCAGACCCGAAATCTTCAACCGGAAGTCATTCGGGTTGATCTCCGGCTGATTGAAATGCTGAAGCACGAAAAATTTGTCCTTAGGCACAATCAGCCCATCGATTGTGCGGATATCAAACCTGCGCACGGGAACCCCATTCCCGCCGGCTTTGAAGTTTGGCGGATAGTCGGTGAATGGAACATCCGCTTCCCCCTGCGCAAGCGCCGGAATCGCCGAGTTCCCCAGCGCCAGAAACCCTGCCACGCTCAAGCCTCGCTTGAGCGCATTGCGTCGTGTGTATCCCTTCATTGGTGAGCCCCTCCCAGTCGACCTAGGATTATACCTCCCTCGCCCGCCTAGGCAGACGGCGGCTCCGTAAGGCCCACCAGCAATGCTGCCGTAATCACTGCTCCGCGGATTTCCCGTTCCAGACCGAGCCCGTCGGCCGCAATTAATGATTGCACTTCGCCGAGCAGATCTCGGTTCCCCCGGCAGGATTCAGCCAGCCATTCCGCACGCGTTTCCACCGACTGCGCCAGCGCGCCGTGAAAAGTCTCCTCAACCTCACGCCAAAACTCCGGGGTCATCCTACACGGACATGCGAATTCACTCCTCCCGAACTTGTCACGTCTATCCGTTTGCCGGAAGGATTCCACCCTCGTACCATACGTACTCTACTGCGCCCGGTAAGCTCTTACCGCGAACCGGCGCGGAGCCGGACCGGCGTAATAGAAGGGAAAACACGTGATCAATGTGAGCCGCGCATCCGCGGTGGGACGCATCAGAGAGACCGCATCCGGATCCACCACCATCGTCGAATCCACGATGTACTCATATCTCCCGTCCCTGCCTTCAAACAGAATTCTGTCCCCGCGGCGGATCTTCCGCAGGGACCGGAAATGCCTGTCCCGGTGGCCGGCCAGAACTGCATTCCCCGCTTCTCCCGGTAAAGCCGTCGCCGGCACGTGTCCCACGCTCCGCCGCAACGTGGCCGCATCTATGCCCTCCCGAACCACGATCCGCATATCCAGACGCGGAATCTCCAGGATCCCCAGTGCCTGCGGGTCCCGTTCGAGCCATTGCGGAGGCGAAGCCGCCACCGGCGGCGTCAACGGGACGCCCGGTTGCGCGGGCAAGGGAAGTTTCCCCGCCGCAGAATACTCAAGTTGCACGTACTGATACACCCAGCTATCCAACTCCGACCAGACAAACACACCCATACACACAATACCCGCCGCAATCAGCACACTCGACAGCAGATTCTGCACGGTACTCCCCGAACGGGGCGATACGACCACCCGAAGCTTCATGGCTTCGCTGCCGTCTCTCTTACTGGCGTGGCGATGTAGCCGGGCCTGGTAACCACGTGCAGATGAGGATGGCCCTCCGCATTGACCAGAACTCGAATGCGCCGCATCTCCCGCTGAGGAGCGACGGCTGCGTTGATGGCAAGCATGTAGCGCGCGCGAATATCACGCGCTATGCGCTGGCATGTCGATTTCAATTCATCGGTGGGAATGTCCATATAGGACTCCCCGCCCGTTCGCGACGCGAGTTGCTTCAGGAACTTGGCGTCCCGCTCCCGATCTTCGTCCCAGATGCCGATCGTATAGATGGTGGCATGCGACTCCTCTGCCAGGTCGAGAATTTCCTTGCGCCCCACGGAACTCGCATTATCCGCTCCATCGCTGATCACCACCAGCGCCTTCCGCTCCCGCGTTCCCTTGTTCAACTGGTACAAAGCAGCCCGAACCCCCGCATACAACGCGGTTCGCCCTTGAATGGGCGTGCCCACCAGCTTCGACAACAATTCACCGGGAGCGTGCGGAGTCCCGGAAACCACCACGTCATTGAATGTCACCAGGAAGGTTTCATCCGCGGCGTTGCTTTCGCTCAGCAAAGCCGAAGTGGCGGAGAGCAGTTGTGCCTGTCTCTTTTGCATGCTGCCGCTGCAATCCACCACCAGCCCGATCGTTACCGGAGCATCCTCCTTGGCGAAAGCCACGAGAGGACTCTCCTTGCCATTGTCCAGGACACGAAAGTTGGTCTTCTCCAGACCCGAAACAGGAAGGCCCTTCGAGTTCCGGACGCTCACGTCCATCACCACCAGGCGGACTTCGTCCACAATGCGATAACCGGGTTCTTCAACCGGCTTGCCCGGCCGTTGTGGACCTCCGGGCAGTAACAGGCCACCCCCTGCTAGCGCGAGCCAAAGAGTAAGTGCCGTCATTTCCGTGGCCTGTCCTTTCCCGTGTCATTGCGTTATCTTCATTTCTGCCGCGGAAGGGCCGCCGCAAAGCGCCAGACCAGGCCGGCTGTCAACGCGACCAGTCCAACCAGACCAAAGGCGCCATAGGGACTCGCCGTCTTCGGCAGTTCCTCGGCCGCCGCAACAGGAGTGGGCTCGGGGGCAGGAGCAGGTTCCTCCCTAACCTCCGGAGCCTCGGTGCGCGCCGGCGCGGCATATGTGGATACCTCTACCGGTTGTTCTTTGCCGGAAGGCGCCACCTTCGTCACCGGAGCTTCTTTCATCTCCGCCTCCGTCCGCGCTTCCGTCGTCAATACCGGTTCATGCGCGGCTTCAGCGATCTTGGCCGACAGCCCTTTCGGATAGGCGAACTCTTGTCCGAAGCTATCGCCGGGGTAGAACCACGCACGAATTGCGGGCGGGTTACCTGCCGGCGTCTCCCAGAACTTCATGTCCGTCTTGCCTGTCGGCGTTAGCTTCCAGTTGGGGATCGCAAGAATGGTGGTGATCACCTTGTCTTCCCGTTCATTCATTATCGTAACAATGTGACGGTTCGAGAGTGAATCCACCAGCTTGATGACATACGTTCCCGGTTGTAGCACAGCGCCCGGAACCATGACCTCCTCGTTGATCGTGATGATGGTCTTCTTGTTCCACTGGTCTGCAAAACAAGCCGGGACAAGCAGCATGAAACTTGTCCAAAGAATGGACTTTCTGATCAACATATAATCACCTCCTGTTGACCGAATTTCCGATCAATGAAACTGCACGCCGCAAGCCAAACGTTGTAGCGCGGGCACTTCGCTTGCGGAGCTAAAATGGAGTTGGAGGCACTTATGGCAACCACCATTTCTCAAGCTTGTGTTTCCCATCATCCCCAATTTGAATTTGTCTGCGCTTCACCAGCCCAACTGTCATGGCTGTTACATGCCGATCCATATTCGGCAGCCATGGCTTTCATCCGCGATAAGTTCAAAGTCAATGGCGACCTCATCGAAGCCATTCGATTCCAGCTTTCCCACTCCAGCCATGGATGGCGCGTGCGTGCCATGGATCTTCTTGGACGCACCTCTCCCTGGAGGCTCTCTCAGTGGTGGCGAAGTCATGAGAAGGATGCGGACTTCATCCGCTTCCACTACGACCGCTCCAACAATTTCTACCGCCAGTTCCTCGATTCGCGCATGGTGTATTCCTGTGCCTACTTCCGTTCCCCCAATGATTCCCTGGACGAGGCGCAACTGGCTAAACTGGACCTCATCTGCCGGAAGTTGCGACTGCAGCCGCAAGATCGTTTCCTCGATATTGGTTGTGGCTGGGGCGCCCTCGTCGTGCGCGCTGCCGGACGCTTCTCCGCGCTCGCCTCGGGTTGCACGCTCAGCCACGAACAGGTCCGCTATGCCGCCGCGCAGATTCGCAACGGCAGCCTCGAGACTTCCGCCTCCGTCCACGAGCAGGACTACCGCGAACTGAATGGCCAGTTCGACAAGATCGCCTCCGTCGGAATGGTGGAACACGTTGGGCGTCATCGCTTGCGCGAATATTTCCGCTCCGTGTACGCCCTCCTTCGCCCCGGCGGCTTGTTCATCAACCATGGCATTACCCGGCCTGCCCGCATCCATCGCGATGCCCAGACCTTTTTCATCGCCCATCAGATTTTCCCCGGCGGGGAGATTGTCACTCTCAGCGACATGATCTGTGCCGCCGAACAGGAGGGCTTCGAAGTGCTCGACGTCGAAGACCTCCGCCCGCACTACGCGCTCACCTGCCGCCACTGGGTGGAGCGCCTGCGAGCGCATCGCGAAGATTGCCTTCAGACCGTAAGCCTGGCCACCTGGAACAGTTGGCAGCTCTACCTCGCTGGTTCGTCTTTGGCCTTCGAGGAAGGCGGAATAGGCGTTCACTCGATTCTGCTGTTCAAACCGGGAGGTACTCCTCTGCCTCCTGCTCCGCGGACGCCGATTCCACCAGAGTCGCTCGGCGTCTAGACTAGAGCGCTTGCTCACTTCTGCGCCACTTAGCTCACTCTGAGTATTTTGCCACACCCAATCTAGGCAAAAAACTAATCGAATACCGAGAATCTGAATTGGAAGTCTCTGTTACAGCACTTACTCTGCCATAACACCCCTGAGAACAGAACGGGCAGCTCGCAAATTTTGCGGGCCGCCCGTTCTTGCGTGCGCGGGGGAAGCGCACTCACCTTCATTGCCGCGTTCTCAGGCTGCGCTCTGCGTCTCCTGAACCGGAATCTCCTTGACCTTCTGTTTCACCTCCGCGCAAGGGATCGAGATCCGCAGCAACCCATTCGAAAATTCCGCCTTCGCCTTGTCCACATCGGCGCCCTCCGGCAGCGGAATCGAGCGATAGAAGTGCCCGTAACTGCGCTCCGAGCGATAGTATTCTTCGCTCTTCTCCTCCTTCTCCTGCTTTCGTTCACCCTCTACCGTGAGAGCGCCTTCCGTAACTTGTACTTTCACTTCTTCTTTCTTCAGACCCGGCAGTTCCGCGGTGACGACAAAATTCCCGTCGGTGCGTTTGGCTTCGACAACGGGAGCCCACCATTCCGCCTTCTCCATTGGAGCCTTTGCGTAGAAGCGGTCCATCTCATGAAGAAAGTCCCTCATCACCGCAAACGGGTTCATGCTAAACAGGTTATGGCGCATAAGGGGAAAATCAAACAAAGCAGGACGCGCCATGCCCTTCTCTTCGCTTGTCTTCTTCACCACCTTGACATCGGCCATGGTACTTCTCCTTTTCACCTATCCGCTGCGCTTCATCGCGCCGCGGCGGCCAGCGCCTTCTCCTCCTCCGCAACAGCGGGCGCTTCCACCTCGGCGCGGTGCTCACAAATGGCTTTCATCGTGTTGACAACATCCTCGTAGGTAATGTCCGCCGGTTTGCGGGCCGTCTTGTGCGCCCGCAAAATCACTTCATTCAACGACAGCATTCCCACGACTTTGCTGCCCCCATTCAGCACCGGCAACCGTCGCACCCTGTGCGACCGCATTGTCTTCAGCGCCTGGTGCACATCATCGTCAGGCGCACAGGTAAACACTTCCCGGCTGGCCACTTCCCCCGCGCTCACCATGTGGGCGCAGACATCTCTGGTCCCCAACGCGATACAAACATCGCGATCCGTCAGAATACCCTCGAGCCGCTCGCCGTCCATCACGGGAATTACGCCGCAGTCGCTTTGCCACATCAGTGCGGCGACCGCCGCAAGATCCGTCCCCGGCGAACAGAACGTTACATTCCGATTCATTACTTCACTAACTTTCATATCCACCTCCAAGGCAGGATTTACTCTTTGGCCGGGCACGCACAGTGCCAATCACGTCATTTCTGCTGCGTGGCGCAACAGTCTTCGCTCATTCAGGCAACATCCAATGGCGGCCGCATGGAAACCACTTCTTGGGATTCCCCCTCCTCGGCGCCGATCCAAATGATGTCCGGACCGTAATACTTCATGCTGCGGGCCGCGGCCTCCACGTCCTCCACCCGGAGTTTGCAGCCATCGTTAACCCGCAAGGCGGTGTAGATTCTGGGAATGCTTCCCGTTGTCCACGGCCAGTCCGGACGCTCCGACTCCTCGCGCAGCGCGCGCCGCAGCATCAGGCTGAAAGGCTCATGAAGCGCAACGTCGTTCCCGGGCTCCACCACTGTTACCGCGAGAACGTCCGACAACTCGTGAGCCAACCTCCGATACGGGACATCGCAGAGTTCCTCCAGGGTAATCACACCCAGGCGTAACTCCCCGCGAAGCCTGTCTGCGGCGCGCATTGCATTAAACCCCAAATCACGGGCAAGACCCAATACGATGTAGTCCGCTTCCGGTAACCGGTAATGAGTAATATTGTGATCTCTGGCGCTGTGTCTCGCACTGCTGATATCCACTAGATTTGCCGTGCGTGGTTCGGTGCGGACTGCCCATGGCTGCAACTGCGACTTCATGACCTATCCTCCATTCCCAGCGGCGGAAATCGATCGCCTATATTAAGACGCTACCAGCATTTCACCCGCGAAAACACTGGGAAAATTACCGGGGCTACCACAAACGCACAGAACCTCCGCCAGCGCGCTGCTGTCGCTGGACTACCAAGGCGCTCCGGTATGGCCCCGAAGCTGCTCCCACAACATCGCTATGTCGCGCGAAGCTGCCCCGGCGGTGCTTGCCTTGATGTTCTGCGTGCCGGCTACCCCCAGGTGGACAGGATTTGTGACGAATTCGAACCATTGCATCACGGTGCCAGGCTGGAACGTAAGGCGAGAAATGCCGCAACAAATGGAGCCGCTTCGCCCTCGCATTGCCCCAGAAGGGTGTCGTGGCGCCCAACAATACACAGGTCAGCGGAGGTTCTTATGTCGCATTACTTATGGATGTGTCTCATCGGTCTCATCGCCGGAGCCCTTGCCAAACTAATCATGCCAGGTAAGGATCCTGGCGGAATCATTGTCACCATGCTTCTCGGCATCGCCGGTTCTCTGATGGCAGGATTTTTCGGAAGAACCATGGGCTGGTATGAGGCGGGCCAAGGCGCGGGTCTCGTCATGTCCGTCGTCGGAGCCGTCGTGTTGCTCGCGGTCTACCGCCTGTTCGACCGCCGCACTGCCGCTCAATGACGGGACCCGTCCAGTGACTTTTCATTGTTGGTCAAGCGTCTAAGGAGAAATGACTTATGGAAACGAACACATGGTTACAGATGGTCGCGGGTCTCGCGACGCAAACAGGCATGAAGATCCTGGGAGCCATAGCCCTGTGGATCATCGGCCGCTGGCTGGTTCGCCTCGCCGTCCGCTTGCTCTCCCGCGCCATGCAGAGGGGCGGTGTCGATGCGACCTTGATCGGCTATGTCCGCTCATCATGCACTGCCACGCTCAACGTCGTGTTGGTTGTAGCTATCCTCGGCTTCTTCGGGGTCGAGACCACAAGTTTCGCGGCCCTCTTTGCTGCCATCGGCGTCGCAATCGGTATGGCTTGGAGCGGTCTCCTTTCGAACTTCGCCGCCGGTGTCTTCCTGGTACTCTTACGGCCCTTCAAAGTGGGAGACTTCGTCACAGCGGGAGGCATTACCGGGACCGTTAGCGAGATCGGATTACTCGTGACCGTGATCAATTCGCCCGACAACGTGCGAAACATCGTCGGCAACAGCAAGATCTTCGGGGACACCATCCAAAACTTCTCTTTCAATCCCTACCGCCGTGTCGATTTGACAGCTCAGTTGGATCATTCCGTCGATCATCGGGCAGCCATCCAGATGCTGACGGCGCGGATTGCCGCCATCCCCAACGTCGTGCGCGATCCCGCGCCTGACGTCGAGATTCTAAGCTTCAACCTTGCCGGTCCGGTCCTTGCGGTTCGACCGTATTGCGGCAACGCGGACTACTGGCAGGTCTACTTCGACACGAACCGGGTCATTCGTGAGTCCTTCGGCGAGGCGGCGTTCCCGGTGCCGGAGTATCACTACGCCATTCGAACCGATCGGCCGGCGGCCGCCCCCACCGTCCGGTCCGCGACTGCCGCATAGGCAATGCCGCGTTCATGCCCGTAGGTAGCGGCAACGCTTTTACTTCCCCCACTTTTTCTGTTATCTTCAGCATCGGGTTCAAATGGTTGTATCGCGACATAGGAAGAAACCCCCTAAACCGGCATCCACTCACCCAACGCCAATCCCATCAGCCCCCCTGGCCGGCTCTCCGCCAGACACCCCATTCCCCATAGTTGGCATTGGCGCCTCCGCTGGCGGGCTCGAAGCCTTCACCGCCTTCCTCAAAGCCTTGCCCCCCGGCCCCGGCATGGCCTTTGTCCTGGTTCAGCACATGGACCCCACCCACGAAAGCATGTTGAGCAGGATCCTGGGAAAGACAACCAGCCTGCCCGTGGATGAGGTAACCGGCGGGATGACCGTGAAGCCGGATCATGTCTACGTGGCGCCCCCGGATGCCGATATCACCATCCACGGCGGCGTTCTAAAACTCTCCAAGCGCGAGACCTCCAAGGGAATCCATCTCCCCATCGACGTCTTTCTCACTTCCCTCGCCGGGGATCAGAAAAGCGCCGCCATCGGCGTCGTGCTGTCCGGCATCGCCTCGGATGGCACGCTTGGTCTGAAGGCCATTAAAGAGGTTGGCGGCATCACCTTCGCCCAGGATGAAAAATCTGCGCGGCACCCCGGCATGCCCCTCAGCGCGGTGGCCGCCGGCTGTGTGGATTTTGTCCTCCCCCCGGAACGCATCGCCGAAGAGTTGGCGCGCATCGGCCAGGGCAATTACATCGACATCGCACGCCGTGTGGACCGCGAAGAGACCGAACCCGCCGGCCGTAGTAAAGCAGGAGGCTTTGAAGAGATCTGCCGGTTGTTGCGCAAGGCCACCGGCGTAAACTTCCTCGACTACAAACCAACCACCATCCGCCGCCGAATCGCTCGCCGCATGGTAGTCAAGCGGATGGACCACTTGGACAAGTACGCTGCCTTCCTTGCCAAAACCCCGGAAGAATTGAACGCCCTCTACCAGGACATTCTGATCCACGTCACAAGCTTCTTTCGCGACGAGGATTCTTTCGAGGCTTTGCAGTCGAAAGTGTTATCCAGGATTCCGTCCCGTAAGACCCCCGGCGAACCCGTTCGCATCTGGGTTCCCGGCTGCTCCAGCGGCGAAGAGGTCTATTCCATCGCCATTCTGTTGATGGAAGCTCTACCCCAGCAAAATAAGTTGGGCGTCCAGATCTTCGGCACGGACATCAGTGAACGGGCTATCGAGGAAGCCCGCGCGGGATTCTATCGCGAATCCAGCCTCGCCAAGGTCAGCCCGGAAAGACTCCGGCGCTTCTTCACCTCATCCGACGGCGGGTATCGGGTAGTCAAGCCAATTCGCGACCTCTGCGTCTTTGCCCGCCACGATCTCACAAAAGATCCGCCTTTTTCCAAACTCGATCTCATCAGTTGCCGTAACGTCCTCATCTACCTCGGATCTGCGCTTCAAAAGAAAATTGTCGAGGCCTTTCATTACGCACTGCGTCCCTCGGGCTACCTCTTTCTGGGAGAATCCGAATCTCTCAGCGGCCTCAGCGACCTGTTTGCCATCGAAGACAAGAAGCACAAGATCTTTTCGCGCCAGCCGATAGCCTCCCCGCGCCTCTTCCTCGGGGCCGCCCCCCAGGAGTCCTCCCATCGCGTCGCCGCCTCAACGGCAAGCTCCCCCTCCGAATTCAACCTGAGAAGAGAGGCCGAAAAGATCCTGCTCGAGTCCTTCTCTCCTGCCGCTGTCGTTGTGGACCAGAATTACCAGATCATTCACTTTCAAGGCGACACGAGCCCCTTTCTTTCGCCCGCGACCGGCGAGCCGAGCTTCCACCTCTTGCGCATCCTTCGGCCCGAATTGCTTCTGGACCTGCGTTCCGCCTTGATGCGCGCGAAAAAACGCGGCAAGCCCGCTTCCGCTGGCCCGATCCCCGTCAAAATCAATGGCGGCGTCAAACCCCTCTTTGTCCATGTTGCTCCCCTCAGGGGAAGAAAAGCCGATACCCTGGATTTTCTCGTCGCCTTCCAGCCCGGCGTGCCGGAGGAACCCATCGGGTTGGAACTTTCGAAGACCCAACCCAAGGGAAGGGCGGAAAAAGCGCTCCGGCAAAAGCTGATTTCCCTTGAGAAGGAACTCGAATCCACCCGCGAATACCTGCGTTCCGTGGTCGAGGATCAGGAAACAACCACCGAAGAGTTGAAGGCGGCCAACGAGGAGGTCCTCTCGAGCAATGAAGAGTTGCAAAGCACCAATGAGGAACTCGAAACGGCCAAAGAGGAGCTCCAATCCACCAACGAGGAGTTGACCACGCTCAATGAAGAGTTGCAGAACCGAAACGCCGAATTGGGTCAGTTGGCCAACGATCTCAGCAACCTGCTCGTCGGCGCCAATATCCCCGTTCTCATCCTGGGTTCCGATCTGCGCATCCGCCGCTTCACCCCCATGGCGGAGACCGTATTAAACCTCATCCCGGCCGATGTGGGACGTCCCTTCAGCCAGATTGTCTCCACCCTCAGTGTCCCCGATCTGCCGAGCCTGCTTGCTCAGGTCATCAACCATTTCGCGATTATCGAACGTGAAGTTCAGGATCAGCAAGGTCGCTGGTATACCCTCCGCATGCGCCCTTACAAAACCGGCGATAACAAAATCGACGGAGTGCTCATCGCCTTGCTCGATATTGACCTCATCAAACGCAGCCTCGTCGAAGTCCAGCAAGCCAGGGAATATGCCGAAGCCATTGTCCAAACCGTCCCCGAACCGTTTCTGGTTCTCGATTCCAATCTCCGTGTCCTCACGGCGAACGAACAATTCCATTCCGCCTTTGCCACCACTCCCGCCTCCGTCGCTGGCCTCTCCGTCTTCCATCTCGCCGGCGGGCAGTGGAATCTGCCCCAGCTTCGCACTCTCCTCGAAGACATCCTCCCCCACCAGGGAAGCGTCAAAGACCACGAAATCGCCTACAAGACCCCGAACCAGAAACGGTATTTCCTCATCACCGCGCGCGAAATCCGCCGCAACGAGAAGGCAACCGGTCTGATCCTCCTCGGCCTGCGAGACATCACCGAGGCCCGCGCGGCTTTGGAATCTCTTCGCGAACGTGAAGCCAGCCTGAAGGGGATCCTGGAATCCTCGGCCCAGTCGATTCTCACTGTCGACGCAGATGGCAGAATTCGCTCCGCGAACCCCGCCACACAGACTATGTTCGGATACCCCATCCCCGGTCTCATCGGCCAGCAGGTGGAAATGCTCATTCCGGAGCATCTTCGGCCGGCCCACGCCTCTTATCGCCGCCAATACCTCGAGAATCCGTCAAAACGGCCAATGGGACGTAAGGGTATCGAACTGCAAGGCTTGCGCAAAGACGGCTCGGTCTTTCCCCTCGAAGTGAGCCTGAGCAGCGTCGATACCAGCCGCGGTCTCGTCGCTGTCGCCTTCGTTTCCGACATCACCGAACGTGTTGTCAACATAGCCGCCATGGCCCGTTACAGCAGTCAGTTGCGGGCGCTCACCTCCCGGCTGATCAACGCCCACGAATCGGAACGGAAACACATTGCCCGCGAATTGCATGATGTCCTCAGCCAGAGGATGGCGGCGCTGAGCATGCAGGTTTCCGCTCTCTCCGCCAATCCCCCGCCAACCGACAAGTTGCGGCACACGCTGAGTGAACTGGGAGATATTGTGGGGGAGGTTGCGCAACAGATGCAACTCTTGTCCCGCCAGCTTCACCCCTCCATTCTGTACGACCTTGGGTTGGCCAAAGCCGCGGGCAACGATTGCCGCGTGTTTTCCAGGCATCATGAAATCCCCGTAAATTTCCAGGCAGCGAACCTCCCGGAGTCTATCCCCGCCGATACCGCCCTATGCCTCTACCGCGTGCTTCAGGAAAGCCTTTACAACATCGGCAAACACGCTGGTGCGAAGTCGGTTGAGGTCATCCTTTCATACAATGGGAAAGAACTCGTCCTGGAAGTGACGGATTTCGGCGATGGGTTCGATCTCCTCCAGGTTAGGGAGAAAGGCGGTCTTGGACTGGTCAGCATGGAAGAACGTGTCCGTACCGTCGACGGCAGGCTCTCCATTTGGTCAGAGCCTGGAAAAGGCACCCGTGTGGAAGCCCGCGTGCCGCTGGAGAATGAGTCATGACGCGAAAAAGGGTCCTCCTCGCTGATGATCATCCGGTAGTCACGGAAGGCTTGCGCCGGATGCTCGAATCAGACTTCGAGATTGCGGGAGTTGTGGAAGACGGACGCGAACTCGTCAAACAGGCCGAGGCTCTCCGGCCGGATCTCATTATCGCCGATATCTCCATGCCCCTTCTCAACGGCCTCGAAGCCGCCCGGCAAATCAAAAAGCAGTTTCCACGTACCAAAATCATCTTTCTCACCATGCATGATGAAGTTGCCTATGCCGCTGACGCGTTCCAGTCCGGAGCCGACGGTTACGTCATCAAGAGCTCTGCCGGCAAGGAACTCCTCTCCGCCGTCGGCGAAGTCCTCGCCGGAAAAACCTATGTCCCGCCGGCGCTCCACGAACTGGAACTTCAGCCGCCGTTCGCGAAAACCGGTCACGCCTCGAAAACCGCCCCTACCGGCCGCCAGCAGGAAGTGCTGCAACTCTTTGCCGAAGGACATACCACCAAGGAAATTGCGCACATTTTGAATATTTCCCCCCGCACGGTCGAGTTCCACAAGTACCGCCTCATGGAAGAGTTGAATATTCGCACCAGCGCCGAACTTGTCCAATACGCCCTGAAACACCGCATTGTAACCTGATTTTTCCCGCAGTAAGACTACTACCGAAACACCTAGTAATACTCCGAGTACTCAAAATTCCCACGTCCTGTTACCCTGAGTTCGATGGTTCCCCTATCCTGTCCACGCTCTGCATGGGAATCCTATTCGCGTGACAGGATAAAGGCTTGGAGGCACCGATGAGTGCGTTTTCTCAGCCGGCGCTGCTGGCAATCCTTCCCGATCCCCAGGATCACCCCGCCCTTCGCAGGATCTTGCAATTCACTGACTGGCGATGCCTCATTGCCGCCTCTTTTGAAGAGGCCCTGCGCATCCTCGCCGCCCAACCCGTACAGGTAATCCTCTCCGAGTATCAGCTTCCCGACGGCAAGACTTGGAAAGAAATCCTCTGGCGTGCCGAAATGATGACGCCTCCGCCGCCGGTCATCGTTGTCGATGGCCTTGCCAGCGAGTTGCTGTGGTTGCGCGTCCTCGACCTCGGCGGCTATGACCTCCTGCCAAAGCCCTTCCCCGAAGGCGAACTCCTGCGTGTCCTCCATCTCGCCGCAATGGAAGCGCGGAAGCCGGTCGCCCCGCTTTACGAACCCCGCCTCGCGGTCGCCATCGCTCACTGCTAGCCGGCATCCCCCTCCTCATTCGGTCCCTCGCGTGCTACTCATCAAAGTGGGTATGCGCATGTTAAAAGACAGATCCGAAGCCGGCCGCATGCTGGCCGGGCTACTGACGCAATACAAGGACGCATCCGATTGCATTGTGCTCGCCCTGCCGAGAGGCGGGGTGGTGGTGGGCGCGGAGATCGCCAAGGCATTGCACCTGCCCCTCGATGTTCTGGTGGTTAGAAAGCTGGGCGCCCCCATGCAGCCGGAACTCGCCATCGGCGCTATCGCCGAAGGAGCCCAATTCCTTAACCAGGACGTGATCGACGACCTGGGCGTAACCACCCAGGAAGTCGAAGTCGAGATCGCGGCCGAAGAGGCTGAATTGCGCCGCCGCTCCGCCCTCTATCGACCGGGCAAACCTCCATTGGCCCTCGCCGGCCAGACCGTAATCGTCGTGGACGACGGGATCGCTACCGGAGCTACCATGGGGGTGGCTCTGTCTGTTCTGCGGAAACAAATGGTGCGGCATCTTGTGGTCGCCGTGGCCGTCGGTCCCCCGCAGACCATCCGCTGGCTCCGCAAGGAAGCCGACGAAGTGGTTTGCCTCATGACCCCTGAGCCGTTCGCGGCCATCAGCCTGTGGTACCTCAACTTTCCGCAAACCGAAGATGATGAGGTGAGAGCGCTGCTCGCCGAGGCTGCTCACCAACCCGCCTTAACGAAAGGGGCGTGAACCCCCATGCCGTCTCATCGAAGTGTTCGTATCCCCCCGCATCATCTGGCGGGAGATCTCACTTTGCCGCCGGATGCCAAAGCTCTGGTAATTTTCGCTCATGGCAGCGGCAGCAGCCGCTTCAGCCCGCGTAACCGCTTTGTGGCCTCCCAACTCGTCAACCAGGGATTGGCCACCCTCCTCATGGACCTCCTCACCGAAGAGGAGGAACGTACGCAGGATTTGCGTTTTGACATCCCACTCCTCGCTGACCGCCTGGTGGAAGCCACCCAATGGACGCGTGGCGACCCCGATACGCGCTCCCTGCCCGTTGGCTATTTCGGAGCCAGCACCGGTGCAGCCGCCGCTTTGCTCGCCGCGGCCAAACCGGAGGAAAGAGAAAGCGAAGTCTATGCCATTGTCTCCCGCGGCGGTCGCCCGGACTTGGCCATCCCCGTGTTGCACTACGTCCGCGCCCCCGTCCTGCTGATCGTCGGAGGCTATGACGAACTGGTGCTCGAGTGGAATGAACTCGCCCTCAAGAAACTGAATGATGAAAGCAGCCTCGTGGTTGTCCCCCGAGCTACTCATTTGTTCGAAGAACCAGGCGCCCTCGAGGAGGTCACGCGGCTGGCCTATGAGTGGTTCACGTCCCACATTGCTCCGCTTACCTCCACCACCAATCCACGGAAGGCTAAACATGCCGCCGGCGCTCACTAATAAGCTCGCACAGGGCCCACCCGCCGGCGAGGCTCGTCGTGCGGGCAGCTTCATAAAACGAAAGGAGGATTTGGATGGTACCGTTTCGAAGGATCCTTTTTCCTGTGGACTATTCGGAAGCCTGCCGGATGGTCGCCCCCCATGTCAGGCAACTGGCGCTCCATTTCTCCGCCGAGCTGTACCTTGCTCACGCCGTCGAAGTTTATGGCGTCGACCTCACCGGTGTCGAGAATGAAACCTGCAAACGCGAAGCGAGCCGCATCAGACAGTTTGGCGAGGAATGGTTCCCTGACCTGAAACCCCAGTCCCTGGTGACACAGGGAGACCCCGCCCATGTCATCAGCAGCGTGGTTCACCGCCACGGCGTGGATCTCCTGATGATGCCTTCGCGCGGAACCGGCGCTGTTCGCCGCCTTCTCCTTGGCTCCGTAACTGCAAAGATTCTGCACGATTCGAGTATCGCTGTCTGGACTGCCGTCCCCGAAACCCTCGCCTCTCGCCAGCCGCCCTTCCCCTATCGTTCCATTCTCTGTGCCGTCAGCGACGAGGATGAGTCCGCCGAACTGATGCGGGCAGCCGCGGCCGTAGCCAAATCCTTTGACGCCCGCCTTGCCATCGTCCACGCCGTCGAAAGCCCTCCCGTCGCCTGGGAAGTGGATTTCGCCCCCTACCGCGATCAACTCATCGCCGCCGCCAACAAGCGTCTGCAACGATTGATGACCGAAGCGGGCATCGAGGCTAACCTCACAGTCGCCTCCGGCCCCACCGCAACGCGGATCCGGCAGGAAGCCGAAGAGCGCTATGCCGATCTCCTCATCGTCGGTCGAGGCCACGCACAGGGCAAACTCGGCCGGTTCTGGTCGCGCCTCTATGAGATTGTCCGCGAGTCCCCGTGCCCTGTCCTCAGCGTCTAGGAGATCCCCATGATCCATGTTCTCTTCACCACCGATGGCTCCGGAAGATCCACGCAGGCCATCCGCACAGGTATGCGTCTACTGAAAACACCGGGTTGCGAGATTGATGTCCTGTGCGTCGCGCCGGATTTGTCCGTTCTCAAATCGCAGGCAAGGAAAGCCTCTACCCAGGCGCGCTATCACCACCGCATCGGAGAAGAAACCCGGCGGATTCTGCTGGAAGCCAAGTCTCTCCTCAAAGCCGAGGGAATCGAAGCGCAGACCATCTCCGAAACCGGCTCTCCCGTCGAAGTCATTCTCCGGCTCTCCCAGGACTATGACCTCACCGTGCTCGGAGCCAGAGGGAAGGCCGTCGAGTCCCAACTGGGCCTCGGACCGGTGGCGAGCCGCGTCGCCGAACACTCCACCGGCTCCATCCTCATCGCCAGAGAGTCGCCAGGCGTGGACGGCCCCCGCATCCTGGCGGCTGTCGACGGTTCCCTCGCCTCCTACCACGCCCTCGAAGCCGCCAACTCCCTCTGCGATTTGCGCGGAGCCGAAGTCACCCTGCTGCACGTCATCGAATCCCCCTGGCTCCACCTCAACCTCGAGCCCGATTGGTTCGACTATCAGCAGGAGAAAGGCCTCGCCGAAGAACCTGAATTCCCCCTCCATCGGGAAATGCAGCGCGAAGCCGAAGCATTGATCGAACTCGCCCGCGACCGCATCCTTGGCCAGCATCCGGCCACCGTGCCCATGATCCTGCGAGGCAACCCAGCCAATGAGATTCTCAGCGAAGCGGAACGCGGCGATTACGACCTCGTGGTAATCGGAGCCACGGGAGCCACCGATCTCAAGCGGGTCATGTTGGGCAGCGTCTCCGCCAAAGTCGCTTGGAATGCTCCCTGCTCCGTCTTGCTCGTCCGCGGCGGCGAACTGCTCGAGGCGCTGCCCGAAGCGGAAGCGGCTGCCGAAGCGTCCCTGGAGTGACCATGGAGCCTCAACCGGCGCAAGAGGTCGTCTTGGCTCTTGCCGGCGACGTCATGCTCGGCAGGGGAGTCGGGGAGGAAATCCTGCGCAAAGGGCCTGCCTACCCATGGGGCGACACCCGCGATGCTTTGCAGGGCGCGGATGCGGCCGTCATCAACCTCGAATGCGTCATCGCATCCGGGGGAAAGCCATGGGCCCGCTGGCCAAAGGCCTTTCATTTCCGCTCCACCCCCCTCGCCATCCAAACATTGCAGCTGGCCGGCGTCGACTGCGTGACCCTCGCCAACAACCACGTCTTCGACTACGAAGTGGATGCCTTCCTCGAGATGCTGCCGCTGCTCCATGCCGCCGGAATCGCATTCACCGGAGCCGGACGCAACCTCGCCGAGGCCGCCCGCCCGGCTCTCCTCGACATCCGCGGCCTCCGCATCGGCGTCATCTCCTTCACCGACAACGAGGAAGGTTGGGGCGCAACATCCGATTCCTGCGGCATCAACTGGATCCCCATCGTCCCGGAAGCCGTTTTCGTCGTACGTTCGGCCATCCGCAAGGCGCGCGAACACGGAGCCCAATTCGTCGTCGTCTCCATCCACTGGGGTCCGAACATGGTGCTCCGCCCTCCGGACCATTTTCGCCGCTTCGCGCGGTTGTGCATCGCCGCCGGAGCCGATCTCTGGCTCGGGCACAGCTCGCATCTCTTTCAGGGCATTGAAATCATCGATGGGCATCCGGTCATCTACGATGCGGGCGACTTCGTCGACGACTATGCCGTGGACCCTGAACTTCACAACAACTGGGGGCTGCTTTTCCGCGCTCACCTTTTAGGACCGGCGGTTCGCGAACTCGAACTCATCCCTACGTTGATCGAAAACTGCCAGGTCAACTTCGCCCGCGGGGACGCGAAACAGCAAATCGCTGCCCGCGCCTCTCTGCTCTGCTCGGAATTCGCCACCCCCGTTCACGAACGCCATGCAAGCCTGTTCATTGACTGTCAGGGAGGTTCTCATGATACTGCCTGTTCAAGTTACGTTTCGCAATATCAAGGAGGTTGACACACTCGAAGCTCTTGTCCGCAATCAAGCCGCCGCGCTCGAACGCTATTATCCGGACATCATCAGTTGCCGCGTGATGGTCGAGGTTCCGTCCCATGAGCCCTCCGGCCTCTTCTACCACGTCCGCATCGATGTCACCGTCTCGGATGAGGAGATCGTCGTCCGCCGCGAACCAAGCATTTACTCCGCTCTTCAGGATGTTCAGGAAACCAGGGTGAGGAAAAAGGCCGACTTGCGCCATCCCCACCGTGCCGCCATGCGCACCATCCGTGAGGCCTTCAAGGAAATGCGCCGCCGCATTCAGGATTACGCCCGCAAGCGCCGCCTCCAGACCAAGCGCCATGAGCCGGCCATCACTCATGCATCCGTTGCTCGAATCTTCCCCGGCGAGGGGTACGGATTCCTCCTCGCCCGTGACGGCCACGAAGTCTATTTCCACCGCAACAGTGTTCGCGGTGATGCCTTCTCCCTGCTGCGCGAAGGCGCCAAGGTCGGCTTTGTCGAGGAACCCGGCGAGCAGGGCCCCCAGGCCACACTCGTCCGCCTCCTCCGCGGCAGGAGCCAGGCAAGCGCGTCCGTACCCTTAACCCCCAGGCGAAAGGCAGCCGCGCGATGAAGTTCCAGCTCACCGTTCATGGATTCCAGGATGGAGATGTCATTCCCACGAAGTACACCTGCGAAGGGAGCGACATCTCCCCTGCCCTGTCCTGGGAAGGAGCGCCTGCCGGAACCAGAGCCTTCGCCCTCATCATGGATGACCCCGATGCTCCCGGCGGAACCTGGACCCACTGGCTCCTCTGGAACATTCCCATCGCCTTCCATTCCCTCAGCGAGCACACCGATCCTGTCCCCCCCATCCGGTCCGGCACAAATGACTTCCGCCGCACCGGCTATGGAGGCCCCTGCCCTCCGAAGGGCCACGGGGCCCACCGCTATTACTTCCGCCTCTTTGCGCTCGGCCAGGAAACCCTGGACCTCAAACCGGGAGCCGATCGCAAGCAATTCGACCAGGCCGTCCGCGCCCACCTGCTCGCGGAAGCTGTCTGCATGGGCCGGTACGTGCGCAAACGCTGACTGTACGCTTTCCCCATCGCTGGCGTCATCACCAGCATGGGGAAAGTCCCCTTCTTCCTCACCGCGGCGCTCGCCACCGCCGCGCACGCCGGCATCATCCACGGCGTCATTCTCGAAAATGCCTCCTCCCGCCCTCTACCGCGTACTCGCGTCCACCTCCGTGTCCTCGAAAACGGCGCCACCCTCCAACTCGCCACAGCCCTCACCGATTCGAGCGGCCAGTATTGGTTCCCTTCCCTCCGCGACGGCCTCTATCTCATCGTCGCCGCCCGCCGCGGATACGCCGAGGCCCCCTACGGCCAGCAGCGCGCCAAAGGCCCGGGAACACTCATCCCCGTTCAACCCAACTCCAACACCTTCGCCGAAATCCGGATGCGCCGCCTGGGAGCGATCATGGGCAGGCTCGTGGATGAAAACGAAGTCGCTCTCCCGGACGTCGAAGTCCTCGCCTATCGCGCCCAACCCCCGCTCCGCATCGCCGCCAGAGCGAAAAGCGACGACCGCGGCATCTATCGCCTCAGCAGCCTCGCCCGCGTCACCGGATGCCCGCCCGGGGGAAAGCAACATCCGCCTCACCCTCGGTTCCACCACTGGAGAAACCACCACCGGCGCTCCATGCTTCTCCGGCGAATACAGCTTCGAAAAGCTCG
>JADLBG010000178.1 GCA_020847895.1 Bryobacterales bacterium | reverse complement strand
GGAGAGCCCGCAGACTCTCCCTTGATGCCGCGAGAGACCGCTCAATGTTCATCCCGGCACGGTTGGCAGTCGAGCACCGCTCAAAACAAAGAAGTTAGCTCTTTCTTTTTGCGCCAGAAAGTAACTATGAGCGATATGGAGGACGGCCAAGTACTTCTTGGGAGTGTTCGGGCCAGTGCTCTCAATGAGCCAGAGATCTGCAGGGCAACGACTTACTTGTAGAGCAGAGTCCTTCTTGGCAGAGTCCTTCCGGAGGAGCTTCAGCAATCGCTGGAGCTCGGCGATTAACGGATCTTCCGGCTTGTCCTGCCTTGACGCGCGGAGTTTGGCGCGGCGGACCTTCGCATAGTCGGGATTTCGTTCTCTCCAATCGGCGCGGCTCCGCTCGCAATCGTCACGGTAGGCTGGATCTTCGGCGAGCTTCTTACGATGGTAATCGGCCCGCCGCCGCTGTTGGCATTTGGGCGAGCTGCAAACTTGCTGTTCGGGATGATATCGGCTGGGAAGAAAGGGTTGGTCGCAGTAGGGGCAGGTTTTCTCTTTCATACCCCATGACTTGCAGGAATGCGCGCGAGGCAGCGACAGGACGGGAGGCGCGCTCAATCCTGTGCCGGAATGAGCGTGGGTTGAGTCACCTATTAAATAATGATGCGCGGTCGCTGCTGCGGGACGGAAGAGGGCCGAGTCTGGCTGGCCCTATGAGGCGAGTGGACTCACGGATTTGAGTACAGGAGGATGTATCCGAGTGTGGCACCGGCAGGCGTCTTGATTTTGAGTACGCCGGACCAGCCGGATGGATTGTTGGCGGCCCCGAGTTCGGCGAAGCGATAGCCGTTGCCGGAACCTCCCGCGACGATCAATTCGCCGTTGGCGGTGAGTTCCAGGAGTGAGTTGTCGGCGAGGTTGGAGCCGGGGCCGTGGATCTTGAGGGGCGAGGTAGTGGAGTCCGACGCGGAGATCACAGTCGCGCCGGCGGCGACGCCCGAGGCGAGGTGCGGCGTCTGCGCTGCCCATGTGCGCGCGTAGGCAGCTTGCGGATCGTCACCCTGCTGGAGGCAGGCGCCCCAGAGGTGGGTGTCGCCGACAGTCCAGTCGTCGCCGTTTCCGGAGAACTGGCGGACGACGATCCACAAACCGGTCTGGCCGCTCGCCAGCGTGCCGGTGATCTTGAATCGCTGCCACGAGGTCGTCAGCGTCACCTGCGTGGGCCCGGCCAGGTAGTCGGCGTAGGCGTTGTTGACGATCGCCAGCGAGACCTTGCGCGTGCCGTAGGGGATGCGGGCCCAGACGTAGAAAGTGTAGGTGCTGCCGTCCGTCAGGCCGGCAATCTGCTGCTGGATGACAGGCGTGGTGGTGACGGCGGTGATCACGTCGGCGGTCTGGTTGCCATCAGGCGCGATGATGGCGTTCGATGTCACCGAGCAGGAGCCGCCGTTCTTGTCCCAGGTGGCCACCCCGAAATCCTCGGAGTGCTTCGCCATGTTCTCCAGGGGGCCGCCGATGGTCTGGTGTGGGCCGCAATCAACGGGGCCGGTGAAGTGGTCGCCGGCCAAGTCCGCCGGGACATAGCCGAGGGCGTTAGTGATTTCACCAGCGACGGGCGGCCCGGCGTTGACGACGACGCTGACGCGGTCGTTGGTCGGATCGTCGGCGGCGTCGAGCGTCACGCGCGTGCCCTCGATCAGGTTGATGGCGCGCCTGGTGCCGACGTCGGCATCGTTGCGCTGGACCTTGTGGGGCAGCTCGCCGCTCACGATGTCGCTGGCGGTGTGGGTGTGCTCGGGGAGATCGGCTGCCGCGAGGTTGGCGCCCGCCGTCACGCGTCCTTTGGCATCGACAGTGACTTTCGGATACGCGCCTGGCGAGGCACCGGAGGCGGGCAACGAAAGGACACCAGCCTCGACAGCCAGGCCGCCAGCCGGATCGACCTGCACGATGCCCTTGCTGGCGTATCCAGCGTCGGGATAGGAAAACGTGCCGAACGTCTGCCCGGGCGCGAAATCCACGATGGTGTCCAGGGCGAGATGGTTCTGGGCGTTCAGCGCTATCCCGAGGTCACCTGAATCGTCGACCTTGCGCCACTTCACCGCACCGGTGTTGGGCAGACGGACAAGGCCGGTACCGGACCTCGCCCCGGTTCCAAACTGAGCGCCGTCCTGAAACGTCTTGTTGCCGGTCACCACCTGGTCACCGGCGGCCCGGACGTAGTTGCGCGCGGCCGCCGTGCCTAGTTCGTTCTCGATGGCAAGGACGGCGGACTGGAGCGCGGTCAGGAAGCCGGAGACCATGTTGGCCCGGACGGTAGAGCCGCTTTGGTGCACAGCGGCGACGGTCCCGAATGCACCGCGGATGCAGCCCGTGAACTGGGTCGCGGTCTTGGCCGTGTAGACGATCAGCTCGTCGTCGATTGTGAGGATGCCGTAAGCGTCGGCGAAGCCCACCGACGTGGATTCCACGCTGATGGTCGAATCACCCGCGCCGACGGCATTCGTCGCCGTGGTTTCGAGCGGCTTCGACTGAAAGGCGTCGGCGGGCGTGAACAGGCTCGACGCGTCGTCGATCGCGGAGGGGAATTTGCTACCCATTGAGACCTCGGCTGTTACAAGGGAAACGATTGAGGGCACCGTCCGCCGGTGGCGCGAAGGCCACGGCAATGACGACAGGCTCGGCGCGCACGGCGCGCGGCTTGTGGTAGATCGCGCTCTGTGGCACTCTCCCGGTGAGCGCCGTCAACGGCACCGGCCTGCTGCTCAAGCAGAACTGATCGAAGGCCCAGAAGCACAGCGATCCGATGTCGGTCTGTTTCCACATCGAGTAGGCCTGCAGATACGGCGGATCGGCGGTGCCGAAAATGCCGGCCAGGTACATACACTCCTCGCCCGGACGGTCCAATCCCAGTGGGAATCTCATGGTCTGCTTCATGAGCACGGCGTTCTTCTGGCGCACGTCGTAATCGAAGCCTTCCGCGCGGAAGTACTTCACGCCGTAGCTGGAGGTCTTCCACTGCTCCGGCAGGTTGACGTGCATATTGAGACGGCGGAAACCGGCGTTCGGCGCAGGCTTGCCTTGGTTGGCATCGAGCGGCCACAGGCACTCGAAGACGGCGGACGGATGATAGCGACGCACGTACTCGATGACTTCGGAACAGTATTCCCAGATGCGGTCGCGCAGGAAATCGGCGGTCTGCAGGTTGTCGGCCGGACTGTCGGTGTTGGCGAAGAAGCGGTGCATCGGGCGTGCGAACCGGCCGACGAAATCAGCCTTGGTCGCGTCGTCGTAGAAGGGCATCCCGGAGTCGTTCGGGAAGTACCACCACTGCGTCTCGCCGAACTGAAGAACGATCGGCAGCTCGGCGGCCGCGAGTTGATCGGCGCACTCCTTGTACATCTGCTTCAGATACGCGCGGACGCGCGAGCCGAAGTGCATCTGTGTGGACGGCACGGGCAGATCCACGGGCGCGCCGTCCCAGTAACGCGCGGCCATAGGGAGCGTTAACAAATAAGATTTCCATCTCGATCGAGGCACGATTTGGTAGTTCCAGTTCCCATGAAAAGCATCTCGCTCAAGCCGGATCTCGTTCATCTCTGCATCGCGAACCTTGACTCCGGCG
>JADLBG010000177.1 GCA_020847895.1 Bryobacterales bacterium | reverse complement strand
TCGAACAGGCCCGCCCCGTCCTCGCCGTATGCGTAGAATCCGTTGTTCGCCACCACCACGCGCCCCTGTCCGGTGAAGCCGCCTTTGAAATGCGGCCGTTTGGTGAGCTTCATCACCTGGATGAGGTCGGCTACCACCCTGCTCTTCAGGGTTGCGACGTCCGTCTCCATCAGCAGCCCTTCCATGGTCATCTGATAGACGCGATTGGCCGGGTCCGTAAGGTGGCGCATGGTGGCGGTGAGGCGGTGGTCTTCAAGGTCCTCGATGAATCGCCAGTTGCCGCGCATGCCGATGGCATACGGCCCGATGAAGCACTGGTTGGATTCGTGATGGATCAGCCGGTTGGCGTGGGTTCCGTTGTGGACGTGGATTTTCTCTCCTTTCAACTGATCGTCGATGCGGTAGAGCGCCAGATCGGAGCCGGTGGCTTTCTTGTGCGAGTTGTAGGTGACGGCCCAGAGCGATTCCGCCCATGGCATGAGGGCGCCGACGCCGCACTCCGTGCGTACGGGTCCCGTGTCCGCGCGGAAGCCGAGATTGGCGTGCGCGGGCAGCAGCGTCTGGGCCGCGGATCCGGTTCCGCAGGCGAGCAGCGAGAGGAGGGTGCGCCGGGAGAGGTGCATGTCTCCAGTGTTTCATGCCCGGCGGCGCGGTTGCCTGGAACCCGGCCGGTGCAGTAAAACAAAAGAAGTAATTAGAAATTGCGGCGCTTCTAATTCATAAACTGGGAGGATTTCAATCTATGTCCTATGGAGTATTTGTCCGGCTGCAGGCGGTCAGCACGGACACCCGCATCACCGAACTCATCCCCTGGGGAGACTTCCCCAAACCGGAGGCGAAAACAATCCGCGGCATGCCGAAGGCGCGCGTTACGAATCGCTGCCACATCATTGGCTGGGATCTCTATGCCAGGTCCTATGCCGCGCGATTCACACAGAAGAGCATTCTGGAAGTGGGGCAAACGCTGGGCTATAGCGGCCCCAGTGAAGTGCGGCCCCTGCTCGATTTCGTGGAGGAGAAGATCAGAGAACACTACAGATTGATGAATAACGATCTCACGCTCTACTACAATGGCTGCGCATCGGAGAATAGCAGCGCCGGGGCATTGTACCGGGCCGCGAGAGAGCAATGCGACTCCATCTATGATCAGTGGGAAGCGTGGGCAAGGCAAGACAAGACCGTTCCCCAAGACGATAAGCTCACCCATCTCGCGGCGACCATCGAGGACCAACAGTGGAAGATGTTCGTCAATGGGTTTGACAGACCCCCGGATCACCTGTTCTCGAGGGAGGAAATCGAGGCCTACTATCTGCAATACGTGCAGATCTACCACGGTTTCATCACCGGCCGCGAACCAGACCTGTACTACCGCTATTTCTACGGAATCGATACCGCGGACTTTCTCGGCAAGGCGAAAATCAAGCTCGGGATTTAGGCGCCCGAAGCCCCTTCCCGAACCCGGTGTCCGAAGTCTGCTTCCGGATCAGCAGGCGAGGGTTTCGCGCTCCACCTTGAGGCCGTTCAGTTTTCCGAGGACAGTAAGGGCGATGCGGTCCGTCTGGAAGTATTCGTTGGCGAGGCCCAGGACATCTTCCGCCGAAACCTTTTCGATGGACTCGATGATCTCGTCCATCGTGGGAAACCGCTTGAAGTAGATGAACTGGCGGGCGAGGTGAGACATGCGGCTGCCGGTGCTCTCGAGGCCGAGCATCAGCGAGCCCTTCAGATTATCCTTGGCGCGCCGCAGTTCCTCGTGCGGCACAGGGTTGTTTTTCAGGTCGCGGAATTCGGCGAGCACGAGTTGCAGCAACTCGGGAACGGAAGCCGTGGACGTGCCTGCGTAGATGGAGAACAGGCCCGAATCGCGATAAAGGAACTGCTCGGAGCCTACCGAGTAGGCCAGGCCGCGCTTCTCGCGAATGTTCTGGAAGAGCCGCGAACTGATGCCGCCGCCGAGAACCGTGTTGAGCACGTACGAGGAGTAGCGCATGTCATGCGGCAGCGGATGGCTGGGAACGCCCAGGCACAAATGTGCCTGTTCCAGGGAGCGTTTGTTCTTGAGAGTGAGCTTCGCGTGCGGCTTGGGCGTAGCGTCCTGCCCGGTGGTTTCCTTGCGCGGCAGACGGCCGAACTGCTGCTCGACAAGACTCACGAAGGCCTCGTGCGTCAGGTTGCCCGCCGCCGTGATGACCATGTTTCCCGTGACGTACATGCGGTCAAAATAGTCGCGCAGCATGCTTCGCGTGAAAGAGGAGATGGTCTGCCGGGTGCCGAGGATGGAGCGGCCGAGAGAGTGGCCTTTCCAGACACTGGCGGAGAAGATGTCGTGGACAATGTACTCCGGATTGTCCGCTTCCATCTTCAGCTCTTCGAGGACGACGCCCTTTTCTTTCTCGATATCCTCTTCTTTGAAGAGGGGCCGCAGCATCATGTCGCTGAGGATGTCGAACGCCAGCGGCAGGTGGTCATCAAGCATCTTGGCGTTGAAACACACCAGTTCCTTCGAGGTGAAGGCATCGAGATGCGCTCCCATGGAGTCCACCTGCCGGGCGATATCCTCGGCGGTGCGATTCTCCGTCCCCTTGAACAACATGTGTTCAATGAAATGCGAGATGCCGTTTTGCGGCAGAGATTCATTGCGCGAACCGGCGGTCACCCAGATTCCAACGGAAACAGAACGCACATGCGGCATCTGTTCCGTCACCACCGTGATTCCATTGGAGAGGGTATCGGAACGCACGCTATCCGAAATTTGGACCGTGCTCATCACTTGTTACCTCATTGTATCGCGAAGCGGCGGAGGCTCCCGCTACACTGGGGGTTGGAACGATGGAACAGGCGCTGGTAGGGCTGGATGAGGCCGAAATCGGGGAACTGCTGGAACGCGTGTGGGGCGGCGGCGTGCCCTCGTTCCGCGCCCGGCAGGTTTACGAAGCCGTTTACCGCCAGCGCGTTTCCTCAGCCGCCGCAATCACCACCCTGCCCACGGAGCTAAGGGAGCGGCTCGAGGGCGCGCTGCCGTTCGGGCTTCCCGAAGCGGACCACAGCTACGAATCCACCGACGGAACCAGGCGCTACCTGCTGAAACTGGCCGATGGCAAGAGCGTCGAGACCGTGCTCATGCCGGAAGGCGAGCGGTACACGTTCTGCATCTCTTCGCAGGTGGGCTGCCCCGTGAACTGCCGGTTTTGCCTGACGGCGCTGCTCGGGTTGGAGCGCAACCTGACCGCGGGCGAGATTGCCGGTCAGGTCCTGTTCACGGCCGCGGCGAATGGCCTTTCCGCCGAGGGGAGCAAGCTGAACGTGGTGATGATGGGCCAGGGAGAGCCGCTGCTCAACCTGGAGAACGTGCTCAAGGCGACCCGGTTGCTGGTGGACCCCAAGGGTGTGGGGCTCTCCGAGCGCAGGCTGACGCTTTCCACCAGCGGCATCATTCCAAAGATGATGGAACTGGGGAAATCGCCGCTGCGTCCGAAGCTCGCCATTTCGCTGAATGCTTCCACGGAGGAACAGCGCCGCGAGTTGATGCCCGTGACGCGCAAGTATCACTTAAGCGACTTGATGGAAGCCTGCCGCGCCTATCCGCTGCGCCCCTGGGAGCGGCTCACGTTCGAGTATGTCCTGCTGAAGGGCGTGAACGATACGGACGCCGATGCGCGCCGCGTCGTGAAGCTCGTGGCGAACCTCAACTGCAAGGTGAACCTCATCGCCTTGAATCCGGGGCCGGGCATTCCCTATGGGACTCCGGACCCGGCGCGCGTGGATGCTTTCCAACAGATTGTCCGCCGCGCCGTGCCGTGTTTCGTCCGCAAACCGAGGGGCCGCGATATCTACGCCGCCTGCGGGCAGCTAAAAAGAATGTCGGAAGAGAACCTGCTGCCCGTGCTGGGATAGTCTCTTTCCCGGCACTTTTCCACGGACTTGTGCATCATGAAAGTGGGAAGGGTATTCCATGGATTCCGCTCTCACTCTTCACCGCCTCCACTTCGCCTTCACCATCACCTTTCATTACATCTTTCCGCAACTCACCATGGGCCTGGCGCTACTCATCGTGATCCTGAAAACGATGGCGCTGCGCACGGACAACCAGCACTACAACGACGCGGCGCGATTCTGGGCGCGCATCTTCGCCATTAATTTCGCTCTCGGCGTTGTGACCGGGATTCCGATGGAGTTTCAATTCGGAACGAACTGGTCGCGATTTTCGAAAGCGGCGGGCGGAGTGATCGGGCAGACGCTGGCGCTCGAAGGCGTGTATTCGTTCTTTCTTGAATCGTCTTTTTTAGGCCTGTTCGTCTACGGCGAGAAGCGGCTCTCCTCGAAGGCGCACTGGACAGCCGCATTTCTCGTCTTTCTCGGCTCATGGCTTTCAGGATTTTTCATCATCGCCACGGATGCGTGGATGCAGCACCCCGTCGGCTACACCATCGGACCGGCCGGCAGCATTCAACTTTCGAGTTTCTGGGCGCTGCTCACCAATCCCTGGGTGGGATGGCAATACTTACACAACATGATCGGCTCGGTGGTGACGGCATCAGTGGTGATGGCCTCCACCGGCGCGTTCTATCTGCTGCAAAACAAACATGCCGGGTTCGGCCGCACGTTTCTGCGGCAAGGGGTGATCGCGGGAGCCATTGCTTCCATCCTCATGATCTTCCCCACCGGCGACGGCCAGGGGAAGAACATTGCGCACTATCAGCCGGCCACGCTGGCGGCGATGGAAGGCCTGTTCCAGACGGAGCAGGGCGCGCCCATCGCCATCCTTGGGCAGCCGGACGTGCCCAACCGGCGGCTGGATAATCCGCTGCTTGTGCCGCGGGCATTGAGTTTCCTCACCTACCAGCGGTGGGAGGCCGAGGTGAAGGGGCTGAACGAATTCCCGGAAAAGGACTGGCCGGACAATATCGGGCTGCTGTACTTCAGCTACCACATCATGGTGGGCCTTGGGACCATCTTCATTGCGGTGCTGGCGTTCGCCGCATGGCTGCTCAGACGCGGCAGGTTGTATGAAACGCGTCCCATGTTGTGGACGCTGATGTTCCTGTTCCCCTTCCCCTATATCGCCACCACTTTCGGATGGATGACGGCGGAGTTGGGACGGCAGCCATGGCTGATCCACGGGCTGATGCGCACATCCGAAGGGGCGTCGGCCACGGTTTCCGCGGGAAACACGCTGTTCACGCTGCTCGGCTTCCTGGGCCTCTATGCCATTCTCGGCATACTCTTCCTCTTCCTCGTCTGGCGCGAGGTGGAGCACGGGCCCGGGGAAGCGCAAAGCCATTAGGAAAGCATCATGGAAACTCTCTGGTTCATGCTTGTCGCGTTGATGCTGGCCATCTACGTGGTGCTGGATGGTTTTGACCTGGGGGCCGGCGCGCTGCATCTTTTCCTCGGCAGAGACGAAGAAGGGAGAAAGCAGATTCTCGGCTCCATTCTTCCCTTTTGGGATGGAAACGAAGTGTGGCTTCTCGCCGCCGGAGGCACGCTGTATTTCGCCTTCCCGGCGCTCTATGCTTCGAGCTTCAGCGGCTTCTACCTGCCGCTGATGATCGTCCTGTGGCTGTTCATCCTTCGCGGCATCTCGATTGAATTCCGCAATCATATCGACAGTCCGCTGTGGAAGCAGGTCTGGGATACGGTGTTCGCCGGTTCGAGCGGGCTGTTGCTGGTGTTTTTCGGCGCCGCGCTCGGCAATGTCGTGCGCGGCGTGCCGCTCGATACGGCAGGGGAGTTCTTCCTGCCGCTGTGGACGGACTTCACACCCAATGGACCGACGGGGATTCTGGATTACTACACCATCGCCGTAGGCGTGCATGCGCTGTGCGCCCTGCTGCTGCACGGCGCGCTGTGGCTCGGTTATCGCACCCGGAATCCGCGCGCCATCCCGCTGGCGGGGCGGCTGTGGTGGATGGTGGCGGCGTTGACCGCGCTGACCACGGCGCTGACCTTCGCCATTCAGCCCCAGGTGGCGCATAATCTCGAATCGAAGCCGTGGGGTTTCCTGTTCCCCGCCATCGCGATTGCATCGCTGCTCGCCATCCGCTATTGGCTGGGGAAACCGGAGCGGGTGCGCCCATTCCTTGCCTCCGCCGGCTATCTGCTGGGGATGCTGACCAGCGCGGCCTTTGGCATCTATCCCTATGTGCTGCCGTCCAACGAGAACCTCGCCAATGGCCTGACCATCCAGAACACGGCTACCTCCGCTTACGGACTCACGGTTGGCCTGGCGTGGTGGATCCCCGGGATGATGCTGGCCACCGGGTACTTCGTGTTCCTTTACCGGCGGTTCGCCAAACCAGCGTAGGAATCAAGCAGCGCCTAGGCCTGGCTGTACTATTGCAACGCCTCGCGAATATCCATTCGCGAAGCGCGGTAAGCAAGAACAGCACTTGTTATTACAATCATCCCGACGGCGATCACTCCCGCGCTGACAAGGATGAGAGGATTTAGCACGGGTAGGCCAAACACGATAGATCTCAACACGCGGGCAACGCACAGCCACAGAATGGCGCCGCCGGCGGCGCCGAGCAACCCCACTTGGAGACCTTCGAGTGTGATCATATTGAACACGTGGATTGGTTGTGCTCCCAACGCCGCTCTAATGCCAATCTCCGGCTCCTGGACGCTACGATGTATGTCAAGACACTATAAGCGCCACAGATCGACAGGCCGATGGTCAGTATTGCAAACACCGTGAACAGCGTGGCGCGGAGTTTGATCGGCACGAGGACCGCATTGAGCCGCGCCTTCATTAACTTGCCGTCTGATATACGAAACGGCCCCCTGGCGCGTATAGCGCGCATCACCTCCGTGGCTGCATCCTCGCGGTCAATGCGAAACACGGAGAACAGTGGCGCTTTCGGGAAGAGGCCTCGGTATGGATCGAGAAAAGGCACATATAGCTGCGCCGCGGGGCCCGCATCCAGTGGATCCATTACCACGTCGTCCACAACTCCGATTACGGTTCGTAAGCGAGACTCACCATCTAACAACAGGGAACGCCCGAGGATAACGGAATGCGGAGCCAACCGGCGCGCAAGGGTCTTGCTGACAATTACGACGCCGCGCTCGCCCGGCGCGAAGCGGCGGCCCGCTGTGTTGATGCCCATCGCCTTGAAGTAATCGCCCGCAACCACTATATATTCGGCGGATTCGTAGGCCGTGCCATCTCGTACGTACAGATATTGGCGCTGGGAATTCATTAGGGGCGCGGCAGACGCGCCGCCCCCGGCAAGTACAGGCGGAATGGCATCATCCGCAAAAAGAGTCTGCTGTAGTGCCGCGATCCGTGGCTCAGCTCCTTCCCGGGGTAGGTATCTCCAACCGGCCGGTAAGTGAGCCTGCGACAGAAAACCCGAGTGGAATTTGCGCCACTTGTTTCAGGCGAATGAGAATACGGCCGGCGGCGGATGTCAGTATGATGGCTGCGGACACTTGCAGCGCCACCAATGTTCGCCGAACGCGGGGGTTGCACAATCTGTGTAAGGCCGCCCAGTCCTTCAGTGCTTCAAGGACATCCGCCCTGGCGGCGTGCGCCGCTGCCGCGACGGCTATTACGACACCACAGATGAGGGATAGCATACCGGCAACAACAAACGTTGCTCCCCCAACCGTGGCGGCTCCCTCGCCTAACGGAATAAACATCGGCAGGACGTAGCGGTGTATCATCTCCGCGGAAAACATCGCCGTAGTGACACCTACAGCGCCTGCCATGGAGCCTATAAGCACGCCTTCCATCAGGACCTGCGCCATTATTCTCCCAGACGTAGCGCCAAGAGCATGCCTGACGGCCATCTCCTTTCGTCTGAGATTGGCTTGCGCGAAAAGAAGGCTGGAAGAATTCGCTAAGGCAGTGACCAATACAAACAGACATCCTAATGCAAACGCACTCAGCGGGCCGCGCAGGTCTTCAGCGAGAACCTCTCTGAATGGCCTGACCGTGACAATTTCACCGTAATTCATCCCGTCCCGCCGGCTGTGAAGTGTATTCAGTGTATTCAACAGATTTAGTAACTCGGCGTGGGCGGCCGTGGAAGATACGCCTGAGCCTAATCGCCCTATCCAACCCGTGCTGCGCCCGCCGAGGATTTGAGTGAAATTCTGCGCGGCTAAGTTTGGCAGCGCCGGCCGGTCATGATTCCTGTTTACCCATAATTGAGTAGACGCGGGAAACCCGAAGCTCGCGGGCATGATTCCCAGTATCGTGAAGGATACACGCTCAACAGAAATGTGCCTGCCGATTACCTGGTCTTCGCCCCCTAGATACTGCCGCCAGAAGCCATAACTACTTTCTGGCGCAAAAAGAAAGAGCTAACTTCTTTGTTTTGAGCGGTGCTCGACTGCCAACCGTGCCGGGATGAACATTGAGCGGTCTCTCGCGGCATCAAGGGAGAGTCTGCGGGCTCTCC
>JADLBG010000176.1 GCA_020847895.1 Bryobacterales bacterium | reverse complement strand
TCAGCGGAAGTTGGTGACCATCATGATCTCGCTGTCGTTCTGGTCGGTGCGTTCGTAGAGCAGGGATTTGCCATCGGGGGAGAGTTCGATGGCGCCGACGGCGGCGAGGCGCGGATCGATGATCTTCATCACGGTCTCGCGGGCTCCATCCTCGATGCGGATGCGTTCGAGGGAGGCGGCGGGACCGTTGCCCCGTGGGATGAAGTAGGCGCCGCCGGGTCCGGCGATGAACTCGCGACTGCGCATGTCGGAGGCCAGCTTCGTCTCCGAGCTGTCAGTAAGGCTCTTCTTCCAAAGTTCGGTGCGGCGCGAAAAGAGCAGCCATTTCGCGTCGTCGCTTTGGATGGCGTAGTCCGCGCCGGAGCGGGTGACTTGCGTGACTTCTTCGCCATCGATGCTGATGCGCCAGATCTCGCCGCGGCCGGAACGATTGGAGACAAAGTATAGAAAATGACTGTCGCGAGACCAGGTGGGGAGGAAGTCGTCGGAGGAGGAATGGGTGAGGTTACGTTTCATGCTGCCGTCGGCGGCGGCGATCCAGAGACCGGATTGGCCGGAGGGGCGCGCATCGAAGGCGAGGTAGCGGCCGTCGGGGGACCATCGCGGAGAGCCGGTCTGGCCGCCGCCGATGGAGGTGATCTTGCCGGCGTTGTCGCCGCCGGCTCCGGAGACCCAGATTTCCCAACTGCCGAGGCGGTCAGAGGTGAAGGCGATGCGGCGGCCGTCGGGGGAGTAACAGGGCTGGAGGGTGAGGCGGCTGGAGCGGATGAGTTTTTCCGGGGGCGCGGCGCCGTCGAGAGGGGCGCGCCAGATGTTGATATTGACGCGGCGGTGGACATAGGCGAGGCGGGCTCCGTCCTTGGAGAGCGAAGGAGAAAAGGCATCGGGGCCCGTGGCTTCGACAAGCCGGGGCTCGCCGCCCTTGGAGGGGACGCGCCAGAGCGAATAGAGGCCGCCGCGATTGGAGGAGAAGATGATCTCACCGCCGTCCCTGGTCCAGGTGAGGCCGGCAATCCAGCGCTGATCATTGGTGACGCGGGTGGCGCGCCTGGCGCCGAGGGAAAGCACGTAGATGTCGTGAGAGAGGAAGCTGGAACCTTGGGTGAAGGCGATCCGCGCGCCGTCGGGCGAATGGACGGGGCTGCCGAGGAAAGGTCCGCCGGAGACGAGTTTCTTCTTCTCGTGGGAGCGGATATTGACGGAGTAGATGGAGACAGGCTCGGAAGGGGACATCCGGTCGGCGATGAGGAGGCTTGATCCGTCGGGCGACCAGTCGAGGTTGCGGCCGCCCATCTGGCCGGGCACGGAATAGACATCGGCCATTTTGAGCTCTCCGCCGCCGAGGGACCCGATGACGAAATAGCCGGCTTCCGGGCCGTGAAAACGGGCGAAGGCGAGATAGCTGCCATCGGGGGACCAGACGGGGCTCTCTTCCCGCGCGGCGGAACGGCTGACACGGACGGCGGAGCCCGCTTCGATCAGCTTGACGTAGACATTAGCTTCGGTCTGGCCTTCAGGCACCCAACTGTAGGCGATCTTGTCGCCGCCTGGGGAGAGCACGGGGCCTTCCTTGAATCCGGCGGCGCTTTCGGCGGGGACGATGTGCGCGGGCGGGGCCGTGTCGCGTTGCAGGCGCCACACGCCGAGGGCCGCAACGGCGAGCGCGGCGCCGGCGGCAGCGAATATGAGGCGCCCGCGCTTCCCGCGCGGGGCGAGGATTACGGGCGCACCGCGGCCGGCGTCGCTTTGGCGCAACATGCGACGGAGTTCGGCGCGCAGATCGAGCGCGGATTGATAGCGGAGGTCGCGATCCTTTTCGAGAGCACGGGTAATGATGCGATCGAGTTCGGCGGGGAGATCGGGACGGAGGCGGGAAGGGGGGAGCGCGATGCCGCTGAGGATTTTGCGGAATACGTCGGTGGCTCCCTCTCCTTCGAAGGGGACATGTCCCGTGGCCATTTCGTAGAGAACGACGCCAAGAGCATAGGTGTCTGTGCGAATGTCGGCGTCTTCGCCGAGAATCTGCTCGGGGGACATATAAGACGGCGTACCGGGGACGGTGCGGGGGTTGGTGAGGGTGATTTCGTCGGGGGCTTGTTTGCGGGCGGCTTTGGTGCGCTTGGCGAGGCCGAAGTCGAGAATCTTGGTCTGCCCGGAGCGGGTGAGGAAGATGTTGCCGGGCTTGATGTCACGGTGGACGAAGCCGCGGGCGTGGGCGGCTCCGAGGGCGTCGGCGATTTCGGCTCCGATGTGGAGGAGTTCGGCTATTTCGAGGGGCTGGCCTTGAAGGCGCTCGCGGAGGGTCTGGCCCTCGAGGAGTTCCATGGTGAGGTAGGGGCGGCCGCGCCATTCGCCGATATCGTAAAGGCGGCAGATGTTGGGGTGCTCGAGGACCGAGGCGGCGCGGGCTTCGCGGCGGAAGCGCTCGACGAATTCGGCGTCGCCGGCGAGTTCGGGGAGGAGCATTTTGAGGGCTACTTCGCGGCCGAGACGTTCGTCTTTGACGCGGTAGACTTCGGCCATGCCGCCGGAACCGATGCGGCTCAGGACGCAATAGGGGCCGATGTTATCGGCGTGCTCTTCGAGGAGGGAGGAAGCAGCGCTCCAGCGTCCGGAGTCATCTTCAGCCTGGTCATGCGAGAGGAGCAGGGACTGGACCTGAGTTTCGAGCTCGTGGTCGCCCTGGCAGCGGGCGCGGAGCCACTGGGAGCGCGCGGCGTTTTCGACCTGGAGCGCCTCGTCGAAGATCTCGGTCACTTTGGCCCAACGGTCCGGTGTCATCGATTCTCTGGCTCATCTTAGCGTAGCTTCTAAAGGAATACGCGCAAAACGGAGCCCGCCCGCGCCGTGAGTCATCGCGGGGTTCCTCGTACTTTGGGGGCGCAGGACGCGCCCTTTGCGCTTCTAAAGGAATACGCGCAAAACGGAGCCCGCCCGCGCCGTGAGTCATCGCGGTGTTCCTCGTACTTTGGGGGCGCGGGACGCGCCCTTTGCGCTATGGAGAAATTCCGTTCGCTTAATGATCCAAAGCGGGAAGCGGATTTCGCGACCTTGCACAGAGGAGCGAGTCGGATGCGAATTCTGAAAGCAATAACGACAGGCCTGGCGCTGGCCGCCGCCATGATGGCGGCAGCGGCGGGCAACAATACGGCTGGGAATGGAAACGCGGCGTTGCAGGAGGCGATCCGCCAGGGTGATCCCGGCCGGATGAAGGCGCTGTTGGAGGCGGGCGCCGACGCGAACGCGGTAGACGAGGAAGGCACGCCGGCGCTGATGAACGCGGCGCTGTATGGGGGCGCGGCGCAAATGAAGATGTTGCTGGAGCGCGGCGCGAATGTGAATGCGAAGAATGCGGCGGGGGCGACGGCTCTGATTTGGGCGGCGGGCGACGCGGAGAAGGCGCGGCTGCTGGTGGCCGCGGGGGCGGATGTCAATGTGCAATCGATGCCGGGAAGGACGGCGCTTCAGGTTGCGGCCACGGCGGCGAACGGCGCGGCGACGGTGAGGTTGCTGCTGGACAAGGGCGCGAAGGTGGATGCGCGGGACCGGATCGATCCGATACCGGTGCTGTTTACAGGCGGGGGGAAGGCGACGCCGCTGATTGAGGCGTCGCGCGTGGGCGATGTGGCGGCGGTGCGCGCGCTGCTGGTGGCGGGCGCGGATGTGAATGCGAAGTCCGCGCAGGGCGTGACGGCGTTGAGCGAAGCGGTGCTGTTTGGACGGAGGGAGATTGCCAAGGAGCTACTGTCGAGCGGGGCTGCCGTGGACGGCGCCGTTTCGATGAGTAAGATGCCGCTTCTGTCGATGGCCGCCATGCGCGGCGACACAGCGATTGCGCGCATGCTGCTGAACGCCGGGGCAAAGGTGAACGCGGCGGACGCGACGGGGGCGACTCCGCTGATGTGGGCGGCGTATTTCGAGCGCGTCAATGCGGACATGGCGCAATTGTTCCTGAGGGCGGGAGCGGATGTGAAGGCGGTGAACAAGCAGGGTGAATCGGCACTCGACTGGGCACAGGCGCGCGGGGAGACGCGGGTGGCGAAGATGCTGCGGAAGGCCGGGGCAACGGCGAAGCCGGCGGCGGCGATGGAGCCGCCCGCGCCGGCAACCGGGGAGGTTCCGGTGGAAGCGACGCTGCGGCTGCTGGCGAAATCCGGGGAGGGCAGCTTCAAGGTTTCGGGCTGCGCCACCTGCCACAATCACACGCTGCCGCTGGTGGCGTTCGCGCAGGCTTCGCGCCATGGCATCGCGGTGGATCACAAGGCGGAGAAGCAGTTGATGGCGTATGTGATGTCGATGGCAAAGCCGATGACGGAGATTCTGATTGAAGGCTCATCGGCGCCTCCGGATCTCCAGGTGACAGGGGGCTATATTCTGGAAGCGCTCGCGGCGCAGAACTATCCGGCGGACCGGCTGACGGCTGCAATGGTGCACAACATCGCATTGCAACAGATGAGCGATGGGCGCTGGGTGGGCTGGTCGCCGCGGCCTCCGCTCGAGAACGGAGACATCCAGGCGACGGCGATGTCGATTCGGGCGCTGCGGCTGTATCCGATGGAGGGCCGGCGTGACGAGTTGAACGCGCGGGTGGCGAAGGCGGGGATGTGGCTGCGGCGGGCGGTTCCGGCAACCACCGAGGAACACGTGATGCGGCTGTTGGGATTGAAGTGGGCGGTGATTGACGCCGCCGAGATCAAGGCATCGGCTGACCGGCTGATGCGCCTGGAGCGCGCCGACGGAGGGTGGGCGCAACTGCCCGGCCTCGGGAGCGACGCCTACGCGACCGCGAAGGCCGTCTATGCGCTGCGGGAGGTGATGGGAAGCTTGGCGAATGTGAAGGCGGGAATGAACTACCTTCGCAGGACGCAGTTGGCGGATGGGACCTGGCACGTGAAGACGCGTGCGTTCCCGTTCCAGCCGCTGCGCGACACGGGCTTCCCGCATGGCCGCGACCAGTGGATTTCGGCCGCGGCGACGAGTTGGGCAATGATTGCACTGATTCCCGACCAGGGACAGAAGATGCAGACGAAAAAGCTCCGGCCAACCCGCCGGAGCCGGACCGGGAGCAGCGACTAGCTTTCCGGTTCGGAACCGGCTCCGAGGGCCCGTTGGAGAAACGCGCGGGCGACGAGCCAGTCCCGCTTCACGGTCGGGGTAGACACGCCGATGACCTCGGCGGTCTCCTCGATGGTGAGGCC
>JADLBG010000175.1 GCA_020847895.1 Bryobacterales bacterium | reverse complement strand
GGCGTATATCCCGCCGGAGTCAAGGTTCGCGATGCAGAGATGAACGAGATCCGGCTTGAGCGAGATGCTTTTCATGGGAACTGGAACTACCAAATCGTGCCTCGAGATGGAAATCTTATTTGTTAACGCTCCCTAAGGTCTTTTCCGTGGAATGAGCAGGTGGAAGTCCGTCAAGGCGAGGCAACTGCTTGCCGCCCTGCTCCGCATCGGATGGGCGGTTGCCTGGCAGAAAGGCTCCCACCGTCGACTAAAACGAGCAGGATGGCCGAACTATTCATTTCATTCGCGTTTCACGATACCGATGAAGCCGGCCCAGGGCTCCTCGCACAGATCGCCAAGAAGACGGGGCTCCGGCCGGAGGACTTGTAGATCCACGGAATCATCGGGCAGCGGCGCCTCTTGGCCGGTCAACAGCAACACTCTACGAAAAAAACACGCGCCATGCCGTATTCACCAGCGCGTGCGTCACCATCGACGCGCGGATGCTCTTTCCTCTCGCGTACGCGAGCCCGTAGAACACCCCCGCAATCATCGCCACCAGTGAGTAGCGCCAGTTGGGAAACCCCCTGGCCGTGATGTGCGCCGCTCCGAAAATCAGCGCAGCCATCGCAAGCCCGGCGGGAAAGCTTCCCGTCCACCTCTGGAGCCACTGCTGCAACAATCCGCGAAAGAAGAATTCCTCGCCCAGCGCCACCACCCACAGCATCCCGACGAACGTCCCTGCCGCCGCTATTAGTGTCTTCGGGCCGAACACCACTTCCTTCGGATGCACGAATCCGATCCACCATGCGACGGGCAGCACAACCGGCATCAGCAGCAGAAAATGCGCCGTCCCCACCGCCCACTCTCTCCACTTCGGAAGAAATCCGAACTCCACCCCGTCCACCTTCCGCACCAGCAGCACGGAGATGATCCCCAACCGCACCCACATCATCCGCCCCAGGATGTCGAACGGCGGCTTTCCCGACGGGTTCACATAGATCTCCACGAACACACGGGTCAGATACACGCCGGCCATGAACACCAGAAACAGCAGATCGAACGCCGGCAATCGCGGCGTAACCCGGAACCACAGCGTCACCATGCCGGCCAGCACGAGCAGGGCCCCCAGCCACTCCAGCCGGAAATTGCCGGCTCCCACGCTCATCAGCACATACGGAATTACGGCGCTGCCTGCCAGCACCGGAGTCAGCCAGCCTCCAAGCCGCGCCAACCGCTCGCGCACCGCCGCGAATCCCGGTGCAATGTACATCGACGCCTCCAGCAGCATCGCCGGCAAAGCGGCCATCCAAATCCGTGCTGGGATATCCTGTTGTTTGGCGTAGAATACGGCGCCAATGCCGCCCACCACCCACAGACTCGCCACCGTCCACGCAAAGGCGTTGAGGCTTTGCTTCATCTGCCTCATCGTAGCATTGGCCTGCTCTCTGCCTCCCCTGCGGGCGAACGATCCCCCCGCGGACCTGCTCAAACAGGTGCTTCACCATGAAACCGAACTGGAGGCGGAACGGGGGCATTACGCCTATCGCCAAAACGTACGCATCGAGGAACTCGAAGTCAACGGGCGCCGCCGCGGCGAGTACCGCGAAACCCGCGACATCATCTTCACCCCCGATGGCAAGCGCCTCGAACAGACAGTCGGCAAGCCCTACCAAACCCTGGACAGGCTTCGCCTCACCGAGGAAGATTTTCGCGACATCCGCGAAGTGCAGTCCTTTCTGTTCACCAGCGATCAGCTCTTTATGTATCAGACCCGCTTCAAGGGAGAGGAGACCATGGACGGCATCCCCTGCTGGGTTCTCCAGGTGACCCCGCGCCAGATTCTCCAAGGCCAGCGCCTCTTCGAGGGCCTGGTATGGGTCAGCCAGGCGGAACTTACCGTCATCCGCCTCGAGGGGCAGGCAGTCCCTCAAATCCTCGGCCGCAAGCAGGAAAACCTCTTTCCGCGCTTCACCACCATTCGCAAGAAGGTGGACGGCAAGCACTGGTTCCCCGAACTCACGTTCGCCGACGACATCCTCCACTTTCGCACCGGCGATCTGCGCCTTCGCATGCACATCGAATACACGAAGTATGAGCGCTTCAACGTCGACTCGAAGATTATCTACAAGTAATCACAACTCCCGCAGCAGTTCCCAATCCACGTTCCCGCCGCTCAAAATCACCCCCGCCGACCGTACATCCGGAGGCAGCTTCCCGTACAGCAGCGCCGCCGCGGACACCGCTCCGCTCGGCTCCACCAGAATCTTCATCCGCAGCAGCAGGAACTTCATCGCCTCGATGATCTCCTCTTCCGTCACCAGCACAATCCCCTCGATTCGCGGTTGCGCCAAAGCGAACGTCAGCTTCCCCGGCTTCGGCGGACGTAGCCCGTCGGCGATGGTATCCGGAGGCGGAATCTCCACGGGATGCCCCGCCGCCATCGAGAGCGACCAATCGTTGGCCCGCTCCGGCTCCACCCCGAAAATCCGGATCTCCGGCCGCAGCGCCTTCGCGGCTAACGAAGACCCCGAAAGCAGCCCGCCTCCCCCCACGCACACGCATAGCGCATCCAGCTTCGGCGTATCCTCGAGTAACTCCAACGCGGCCGTCCCCTGTCCGGCGATAATCCACGGATGCTCGAACGGAGGCACCAGCGTCGCCCCGGTCTCCTCCGCGATCCGCCTCCCGATCGCCTCCCGGTCTTCCTTCAGCCGGTCATAGCGTACAATCGCTCCGCCATAGCCCTGCGTGGCGGCTACCTTGGACTTCGGCGCATCGGTAGGCATCACCAGCGTCGCCTTCGTCCCCCGGATTCCCGCCGCAATCGCCACCGCCTGCGCGTGATTGCCCGAGGAGAACGCCACCACTCCCTTCCCTACATCGCTCTCTGGAATCGATAGCAGAAAATTCGCTGCCCCGCGCAGCTTGAACGCGCCGCCGCGCTGGAAGTTCTCGCATTTGAAATACGTCTCCACGCCCCCCGCCATGCGGTTGAACGTGCGCGACGTCATCACCGGCGTACGGTGAATGTGCGGCGCAATCCGTGCCGCCGCCTCGCGAATCTCCTTCATTCCTACTTCCGTCATCTCAATAGCCCAGCTTCTTGTTCACCAGGTTCTGAAGCGGCTCTCCCTTCACGAAGCGCCCGAAGTTATCCACGAAGAACTGCATCGATTCATCGAGCCACCCGGGCGTGTGATCGGCGCAGTGCGGAGACAGCAGCACGTTGTCCAGCCGGTAGAAGGCGTGGCCTTCCGGCAACGGCTCCTGGTTGAAGACATCGAGCGCCGCTCCCTTGATGCGGCATTCCTCGAGCGCGGCGATCAGCGCCGCTTCATCAATCACCGGTCCACGCCCCAGGTTGATCAGCACCGCCTCGGGCTTCATTGCCCGCAGTTCCGCCTCGCCGATCATCCCCTTCGTCTCCGGCGTGTTCGGCGTCGCCACCAGCACGTAGTCGCACAAGGCGAGCATTTGGCGAAGATCGCCCTGCGCGTACACGCCGTCAATCAACGGGTCGGAGGCCGATTGCTCCGGATGGCGCCGTATCACCAGCACCTTCATGTCCATCGCCTTCGCCCGCCGGGCTGCCTCGCGGCCAATCCCGCCGTAACCCACAATGCCGAACGTCCGCCCGGTGAGTTCCTCCACGTCGAATGGATCCCAAACTCCACCCTGCTGGCTCCGGACCATGCGCCGGAAGTCCTTGGCGAAGTACAGTGCTGATGCAATCGCGAACTCCCCCAGTGACCGTCCGTAGACGCCCTTGGCGTTGCTCATCGTAATGGAGCTTTCCACCAGTTCCGGAAACAGCACGTTCTCCAGCCCCGCGGTCAACGAATGAAGCCAGCGCGCTTTTTGAATGCGCGGCCAGAGCCTCCGCAGCAGGCTTGCCTTTCCGATGCCGCACACCGCGACATCCGGATCCGGAGCGTTCTCGAATGCCTCTTCACTCTCTCCCACGATGATATGGGTCGAGCCGGGAAGTTGCTCCAGCAGCCGCAGAGACGGCGCCGTTGGAGGGTTCAATATCCACACTTTGACTTGACTCATGGAATCCTCGAACTTACCACAACCGATATACTGGTTTCGTGCCCACCCACTGTACTTGCGGCGCCGAACTGCCTCCGGATGCCCGGTTTTGCCACAAGTGTGGCAAGCCGCAATACGACACAATGGCGCACGACGGCGAAGAGGAGGCGCTTCCGCAACCCGCCGTTACCGAGGCCCCACGCCAGGGAACGAAGCCTCTCGAGATCAACTTTCATAACCCCATGGCGGTGCGCACCGCATTCCTCACCGCCCTCATCACTTCCGTCATCAGTTCGCTTCCCATTCCGCCTCAGGGACTATGGCTCCTCGTCTCGCTCCTGCTTGCCGGCTTCCTGGCCGTATTCCTCTACACGCGCCGCACCGGCCAGCCCCTCTCCATGGTGAGCGGCGCGCGCATGGGTTGGATCACGGGCATATTCAGCTTCGCCATCGCCACCATCTTCTTCACCCTTAGCGTGGTGATGCTCTCGAACAAAGGCGGCTTCGTCGAACTGTTCCGCCAGCAGTTGAAGGGCCGCACCGGAGGCAGTGACGCCGAAATTCAGCAGTTCCTCGAGTTGCTCCAGAACCCCGCTGGATTGACGACGGTTCTGCTGCTTGTCCTCGCCATGCTCTTCGTCCTCTTCACCGTGTTTCCCACCCTCGGGGGCGCGCTCGGCGCGAAGGTTCTCGAAAGGAACCGGGCTTGATTCTCACCGTTACCGCCAATCCGGCCATTGACCGGAATCTGACCGTGGACCAGCTTGTCTTTGAGGACCGCGCCTATATCCTCCAATCGCAGGAATCGGCCGGCGGCCGCGGCATCAACGCCAGTTGCGTCATCCATTCGTTCGGCGGAAAAACCACCGCCGTGGCAGTCGCCGGCGGAGAAACCGGACAGCGCTTGAAGCAGATGCTCAGCGGGTGCGGCTTTGCCGTGGATGTGGTCGAAGTTCAAGCCCCCACGCGCATCAACATGAACATCTCTGACCGCCATGGCCTCACCATCAAGCTCAACGAAAAAGGGGCCGCCGTCACGCCGGAAGACGTGCAGCGCATCGAGCAGGCGGTCTCGCGCCGCCTTCCCGAAGCCCGCTGGCTGATGCTCTGCGGAAGCCTGCCTCCCGGCGTCCCTACTGATTTCTACGCGCGGCTCATCACCAATGCCAGGCAGTTGGGCGTGAACACGCTCCTCGATACGGACGGCGAGCCGCTGGAACTCGGCCTCGAAGCCGCGCCCACGGTGGTCGCTCCCAACCAGCAGGAAGCCGAGCGGCTGTTGAACAAAGCGCTTCTCACCCGTATCCAGTATCTCGACGCCGCCGAGCGTATTCGCATGATGGGTCCCCAGATGGTGGTGCTCTCGCTGGGCAGCCGGGGCTGTGTGGGCGCCCGCGAAGGCCATGTGGTCGAGGCCATTCCTCCCCGCGTCGACGTGGTCTGCCCCATCGGTTCCGGCGACGCGCTTGCCGCCTCCTTTACCTGGGCCATGCTCCGCGGAGACGATTTTGTGGATGCGCTCCGCTGGGGCGTTGCCGCCGGAACCGCCTCCGCAACACTTCCCGGGGTCACCTTCGCCGGCTTCGATGCCACGAAGAAGATCTACCAGCAGGTCCAGGTTCGCGACAATCCCCGCTAGCGCTCTGCCTCGCCCTTCAACGGCGTCCGGCTCGTCGAAGTCGCGGTCAACTCCTGCCGCGTGTATCGCGGCAGGCTCACGTAACCCTGCACGTGGTTCTTTGTGATCTGGTTCACCACCAGTTCCAACGGCCGCGGGCGGTCGCCGATCGTCAGATACACCGGTTCGTACAGATTCACACCCTTCTTCTGGAGCTTCACATCATCCACAATCAGCTCCATGTCGTACCGTTTGTGCTTGGTGTCCGCCTTCCGCAGCGCCAGGCTCACCTGACCCACTCGCCGGAACTCCTTCGATTTGTCCAATTGAAACTCGGTGTAGGTCCGCTCACCGCGCTTCTGCAAAGCCACCAGCTCCTCATGTGTCCGCGCGATGGATCCGCCCAGATCATCCTTTGTGGAATTCAGCCTGCTTTCGAGTTCCTCCCGGTTGCGGTCCACCTGCTGCTGGGTCCGCGCCAGTCTTTCGGCCTGTTCGGAGAGTTGCCCCTGCAATTGCTTCAGCCTGGGGTCTTCCGGAACCGCCGCCGGGCGCCGCGCCGCCCTCGGAGCCGGCGCGCGCCGCGCCGTCATCATCCTGGAAGCCGGTTGGCGCACGGGTTGGGGAGCGGCGGCAGGCGCCGGAGCAGCCTGCTCCCGTTCCTTCACTGCCTGCGCAGTCTGCTGCTGTGTCGCGGTCAAGCCCGCCAGTTGGCCCGACAACTCCTGGATCTGCTTCTGCATCTCCACCATGCCGGCGGTCATCTCTTTGCGCCGTTCCTCGAGCTGCGTCTTCTGGCTGTGCTCCCGCCATCCGAATCCAATCGCAATGGCAGCCGCCATCACCGCCGCCACCAGCGGCCATGCCGGACGCGTCCCGGCCGGCGAATCCTCTTCGCGATGCATGATGTCTCCTTTTCCCCGATCTTCGGGCAAATCGAATGCCACTTGGATGAGCTTCAGGATTGTCTTTCGTCAGAAGGAGTTACGGAAAGCGCCCCAGACTCGTGCGGTCTCTCGCATGGAAGAAATTACATGGCGCGCCTGTCTTCGCTCCCGCGGGTGTATGGTGGCCGTGGCTCCCGCGCCAGGAACTTCAGACCACCACCGGCAGCCTGCCTTTCACTTCGCGTACTGAATCGTATACCGGTCGCTGAACCGCGAGGAACTCCCGTCCAGCTCCACGTGGTCCACCCTGCCCGCGCTGGTCAGATATACCTTCCCCCTGGCTGATGCGCCGGCGCTCCCGAACCCGTTGTTGATCTCGATATCCACCGCATCGCCGCCGCCCGTCCAGCGCCCGGTCAGGCTGAATACCTCGCTCGAGTACACAGTGAACTCCGCCTCCCCGCCGGAGCGGAGATTCACGCGCATGCGGCTGATCGGGTAGTCCTTGCCTCCCAGCCGGAATGTGCCCGTGCCCTGGAACGTCTCATCCGTCCCCGTAAAACTTGCCGCGCGCCCGGAACCGCGCCCGCCGCCCAGACTCGGCAGGATTCCCCCGCCCGTCCGGGACGGAGTGCCGAATTCGTTATTCGGCTGGCCAAAACCTCCCGGCGCCGGCTGGGCGCCGAAACCGCTGCCTCGGCTGCTCGGCGCCGAACCGTCCGTCGTCCACGACAGTTCGAACGTATAGCCCTCGTCGCCGCCCTTCTTGTCCCGAATGGCGACAATCGCTGTCCAGTTGTTCCCCAACCGCGGCTCCTGCACCAGCCGCACCTCGCCCCGCCCGTCAATCCCCCTGAAATTGAATTTCGTGAACCCGCCCGCGGGCAGCGGCTGCGAGCACTCCGATCCTTCATCTTTGCCCGGCCGTCCGGTGATGGTCCGCAGCAGCACGCTGTTGCCGCGCAATTCCACGTCGATTTCATCGTCCACCCGAACCCTCAGGACACACCGCCCATCCCGCGATTGCTCGTTGTAGTCTTTCATGCGGCGCGGGCTGAACACCGGATTTGTCTGCGCCGCCAGTGGTATCGCGGCGAATGCCGCCAGCATCAGATATCGGGCGAGTCTCTTGTCTTTCACAGATCACCGTCCTCCTTACCTCATGATGACAAACTGCTTTCTCATTCGGATGGAGGCTGCATCCCGCTCAGCCAGCGGTTCAACATGCTCTGCATCCCGTCCACAATCTCCGGATGCTTGTGGCGCAGATTCGTGGTCTCGCCGGGGTCGCTCGCCAGATCCGACAGGAAGATCGCATCGTCTCCGCTGAGCGGCTTCTGGCTCTCCGGCGTCCGTCC
>JADLBG010000174.1 GCA_020847895.1 Bryobacterales bacterium | reverse complement strand
TGACGGTTGTAGTGGCATTGCTCCCGCAGGCGGGGGCGGCCAGAAAATTGACGGATGATGAGCGGCTGGAGATCATCCGCGGCATGACAGCCGAGTTCGCCACGTTGAAGGGTCTGCTGCCGCGATCGAAGAAGCCTTTGCCGTACAACAGCGACGGGACCTGGGACAAGCAGAAGTGGGACGAGGCGGCCAAGGAGATGGGGCCTGCCGGGCGCACGGGCGATCTCATTCAAATCACGAAGGTTGAGATCGAGAGCGACAAGATCCTGCTGGAAATCAACGGAGGACTCAGGACCGGCCCCAAGTGGTATGAGCGGATCGAGGTGGGGATGGGAACCGCGACCACGCCGGTAGGCGGACGGATTGATCCGAAATTAGGCAGCAACATCGCGCTGCTCTTCCCGAAGGGTGTTCCACCGCTGGCGGCTTCCGACATCAAGAAGATGCTGCTGCCGTTGATGGACTTCGAGAAGCGTAGCGCCACGGAGCAGTATGTTCAAACGCTGCCGCCGGAAGTACAGAAGGCTATCGCCGAAGGCAGAGTTCTGGAAGGCATGGATCGCGACACGGTGATCCTGGCCATGGGCGGACGGCCGCGTCTCAAGTCCCGTGAGACGAAGGATGGAATCGACTACGAAGACTGGGTATATGGGAACCCTCCCGGAAAGATGGTCTTCGTCACCTTCACGGGGAATAAGGTGACCAAAGTAAAGGAGACCTACGCCGGTTTGGGAGGCAGTACGGTTCCCTCGCTTCCGCCGCGCTAGCGGGAAGCCGGTTTCTTCCACCGCCATGAGGTAAAACCCCGAGTTTTCACGCGTGTCTAGTTAAGAGGAACACATTAGATCCTCTCCGATGCATCCGTCGGCGTAAGGCACAACCACGGAGGGTGTCAAGATGGACCAATCTGGAATACGCGTGACCGTGGAGCGGAGGACAGGGATCCGATTTCCACTGGAATTTCGGTTATCCTGCCGGTCTTTGGGCCGCGCCAGGAAACTGGTGGAGGGAACCACCCTGAATTTCAGCCGCCGAGGTCTGTTGTTCGCGGCAGACGACCCGCCCGGCCGAGGGGAGAAGGTGGAGTTGTCGGTGGACTGGCCGACGAAGATCGACGGGGTCTGCCCGCTCAAACTGGTACTGCAGGGACGCGTTGTCAGGTCGTGGGGCCGGTATGCGGCGGTACGGTTCATGCGCTACGAGTTTCGCACCCGCGGGCGGCAGGCGATGACGCTGGCGCTCGAAGGCCAGGAGCGCCAGACCGCGACACCCGCCTGTTGATAAAATATTGGTGTTCCCTCACAAGGAGAATTACCAAATCAATGGCAATCAAAGTAGGTATAAACGGTTTCGGCCGCATTGGCCGTAATGTTGTCCGGGCTGGTCTTAGCAACCCGGAAATTGAATTTGTGGCAGCGAATGACTTGACGGATGTCAAAACGCTGGCGCACCTGTTGAAGTACGATTCCATTCTCGGCCCCCTGCACGAGGACGTATCCATCGCGGGCGACTCCATCAAGGTGGGCAACCACATCATCAAGATCTTCGCGACGAAGGATCCGGCCGAGATCGACTGGCCGTCGCTGGGCGTCCAGGTAGTGGTGGAATCCACGGGAAAGTTCACGGATGGTCCGTCCGCGGCCAAGCACCTTCGGGGCACCGTGAAGAAGGTGATCATCTCCGCGCCCGCCAAAAATGAAGATGTGACCCTGGTGCTGGGAGTGAACGATTCCGCCTATGATCCGGCGAAGCATAATGTCATTTCGAATGCTTCCTGCACCACCAACTGTCTGGCCCCGGTGGTGAAGGTGATTCACGAAGCGTTTGGAATCAAGAAGGGGTCGATGACCACCATCCACTCCTATACGAACGACCAGAACGTTCTCGATTTTCCGCACAAGGATCTGCGCCGCGCCCGCGCCGCCGCGGTGAACATGATCCCCACCACCACCGGCGCCGCCAAAGCCATTGGACTGGTGATGCCGGAACTGAAGGGAAAGCTGGACGGCTACGCCATGCGGGTACCCACCCCGAACGTTTCGGTGGTGGATCTGGTCTGCGAAACGGCGCGAGACGTGACGGGCGAGGAAGTGAACGCTGCTCTCGAGAAAGCCGCGAACGGGGCGTTGAAGGGGATTCTCGGGTTCACCATGGATCCGGTGGTGTCCACCGACATGATGCACAATCCGAACAGTTCCATCGTCGACGGGCAGTTGACGAAGGTTCTGGGCGGCAACCTGCTCAAGGTGGTGTCCTGGTATGACAACGAGTGGGGTTACTCGAGCCGCGTGGTGGATTTGATCCTCTTTCTTGCACATAAGGGACTGTAAGGCCCGCGCGAGGGAGACGGTAAGCAACTGGAGGCCGGGGTGACCCGGCCTCTTCTGTTTTTGTGGAGAAAGAATGAGACACCCTCCGCGACGGCGGCACCAGTATGTAGCACGGATTCGCGAGTCCCATGAGTTTCTTCCCTTCTCTTCCCCAGAAAACGCCGTCCGCAGAGGCAATCCCGACCGGGCTGGAAGGTGTCGACGCGATGCTGGGTACGGGAGGTTTGCCCAGAGGCCGGGTGGTAGAGATATTCGGCGCCGCTGATTGCGGGAAGACGACGATTGCCCTGAATTGGGTGGCGGCGGCGCAAACGCGGAAGGCGACGGCGGTTTACGTGGATGCCGAGCGGAAGTTGGACACGGCGTGGGCGAAGGCGGCGGGGGTCAACCTCGAGGACCTTGTCATCCTGCGCCCGGATACCGGTCCGGAGGCGATTGGGATGGTGGAATCGCTGCTGCGCACCTTTACCATCGACCTCGTGGTGGTAGACTCGGCGGCGGCGCTGGTGTCAGGCGAGGAACTGGAGGCGGCCATCGAGGACGCGCCCGCGGAACTGCATACGGAGTTCCTGTCGCGTTCGCTCCGGCGGCTGAACAATCTGATCGAACGGGGGCGCTGCTCTCTGGTGTTCGTGAATCAATTGCGGCTGCGGGAGCGGGAGGAGATCATGGAAACCTCCTCGGGAAGCCGGGCGCTGGCGCTGTATGCGGCCATCAGGATCCGCATTTCCCAGGGTCCGGCGCTGTTGGAGGCGGGGCGGGTTGTGGGGGCGCAACTGCACCTGACAACCGTGAAGAACAAACTGGCGGAACCGTTTGCGGAAGCGGGGATCGAGTTGCGGGGAGCGAGGGTTTCGATGAGCGGGCGGAAGGCT
>JADLBG010000173.1 GCA_020847895.1 Bryobacterales bacterium | reverse complement strand
TCATCGGCGGTCCGCTGGGGCGAACCATGGCCAAGCGTGCGCTGATGGCCGAAGCCACCGGCGTTCCGCTGTGGGTGGAGTATGGAACGCAGAGCGGCATCGCTCAGGTGTACCAGGCGCAGCAGGCGGCGGCGTATCCCGGCATCGAATACTGCATCTCGGTTACTCACTGCCTGGCGGACGACCTTGTTGTGGAGCCCTTCCGGGTGGAGAGCGGCTATTACACCGTGCCCACTGTTCCCGGACTCGGCGTGACGCTGGACATGGCCGCGGTGGAAAAATTCCGCGTTAAGTGACGCTCGGATCAGCGCACACGAATCACTACGAACGGCCGGCGGGTTTCGAAATCGGGGGAGAAACTGCCCGCGCCCGAGACATCGACCGCTTCGATGAGATAGTAGCTGCATGAGCAAGGGATCTCTACGGACTTCGCCCGGCAGCTTACCAGAAAAGCATCGAATCAGGAAACCTCTCGGGTTATATTGACAGCCTCGGTTCGCGGTTATATAGTCAACACTCGATAGTGGAGGTTTTCATGCTTCGTCTTTCCCAACTCTTCGCCGCCCCGGCCGCGTGTGCACTCTTGTTTTGCGCCACTGCTCCCTATGCAGCCGCGCAGGAGACGACAAAGGACGGCGTTCGCCTGGAGAACGCGATCAACAGGCCCGAGCGCCCCTACCGTCAGGCGGGGTCTTCGGATCCGCGTGACAGCGGCCCGCATGTCGCGAAAGGATTCGGCAAGCGCGACCGCCGCCTCATCTACGTAGCTCTGCCGGGCGGCTCCGCCGGCGGGCAGTTTTCTTCGGAAATGAACGGTGTTGGAATCGTCGTGCTGGATGTCGACCGCCACTTCGAGTTCGTCAAGCGCATCCCCACCTGGAATGTTCCCGCGAGCATTAGTCCGGAAGAAGTCTCAGGGGTCGCCGCAAGCGTGGCCACGAACATGTTCTACATTGCGACGCGAGGCCGGCTGGCGGCGTTCAACCTGGGCACCGATCAGAAGGCCTGGGAGAACACCTACGACGGTATGTGCTGCGAGCGTCCCGAAGTGACGCCGGACGGGAAGACGCTGGTGGTGGGCTCTGATCTCAAGGATTTCTGGTATGTCATCGATGCCCAGAGTGGGACGCTGAAGGGCAAGATCGAGGCGCCCAAGAGCATGTTCGCGCACAATATGGCGCTCAGCGCGGATGGCAAGACTGTATTCATGGCTCCGAACGGAGTCACCATGACCGTGGGAGACGTGCCTTCCATGAAGGCCATCAAGACCATTACCTTTTCCGACCATGTGCGCCCCTTCGTCATCAACCACGACGCCACGCGCGTTTATGCCAATCTGAACAATCTTCTCGGCTTCGAGATCGCGGACGTGAAGACGGGCGAAGTGATCAAGCGCATCGAAGCGCCGGATACGATGTGGAAACGGCAGTGGGGTGACTTGAGCAAACGCTTTTACGGACACGGCTGCCCCAGCCACGGAATCGCCATGACGCCGGATGAAAGCGAGATCTGGGTGGTGGACAACATCAACTACGGGGTGCTGGTCTATGACAACACCGGCGAGTGGCCTGTGCTGAAGATGACCTTCCCCACGACAGCCTCCGCGGACTGGATCACCATGGGCCTCAACGGCCAGTACGCATTCCTTTCCTCGGGTGATGTTGTCGAATTGAAGACCAAGAAAATCGTCGCCCAGATGAAGGATGAGTATGGCAAGCCGATGCACAGCGAAAAGTACCTGGAGATGTCGTTCTCGAATGGGAAGCTGACGCGGACCGTGAGCCAGTTCGGAGAAGGCCGTCCGGAAGCCGTGCGGATGCGGCTCTCCGCGCTTGGGAAGGCAACGGCTTCCAAGTGACCGCGGGGTCTGTCGGGTTCCGCTTCTGGGGCGTCATCGCAGCGGCGGCTCCCCTGATCCTCGGAGCCGGTCCGGAGCCGGATCCGAACCTGCAAGCAGTTCAGATAGTCTGCGGCCGGTGCCACACGACGAAGGTATTTCTGAAAGAGCCGCGATCCTGGGAGCGTTGGAACGACGTTTTCGCGGACATGACGCAGCGCGGCGCCAACGGAACCGATGAACAGTTGGAGCGCGTCACTACGTACTTTCTGGAAAACCTCACCCTTGTGAACGTGAACACTTCGCCCGCCGAGGAACTTACCGGGGTGCTCGGCGTGCGCTACGACGTAGCCGACGTGATCATCGCCCGCCGGCAGAAGGAGCCCTTCGCGAATCTCGCCCAACTCGCCTCGATTCCGGGCGTGGATCGCGAAAAGCTGGAGCAACGAAAGAGCCGCATTCTGTTCTGAACGAGAGAAGGCGTAAGAACGCATTCTTTGCTCATCGCAAGCAGTTCAACTGCGCGGGATGCGGCGAAGCAGCCGCTCATATTCCTTCACTGATGCGGTTTCGACAGTAAAAACGGCCACTCTTCGCGATCGAATATCATTTCAAGATCGATACCCCGCCGGCGCCATTGGAGTTTGGAGCCCGCCGCTCGATAAAATAAATAAAGGGACGACACGCGGCGCCGGCGCATTTGGACCGAGAAGACCGTTGGTGAAGCCGATCGCATTGCCGGCCAACTTCCCGCCGATCGCGCCGCGGTCTGCGACCGGCACCGTAAGCAGCAGCGGCGAATGGCGGATGACGGCAAGTAGATCGCATGACCACAACTTCCGCACCATCGCCGGACGCCGTCACTCTAACAACGATAGGATGAACGTCTGGGCCCCCCTCATGACCTCTTTGATCTTCGACGCTCACCTCGATCTCTCCATGAACGCCATGGAGTGGAATCGCGATATCCGGCTGCCTCTGGTGGAGATCCGCCGGCGCGAACTCGGGCTTACCGACAAGCGGGACCGCACGCGCAATACCGTCTGCCTGCCCGAAATGCGCCGGGCGCGCATCGGTTTGTGTGTTGCTACCCAGATTGCGCGGTACTCCGGCCGCTTCAGCAAGCTGCCTGGTTGGAGCAGCCCGGAGCAGGCGTGGGCGCAAACGCAGGGGCAACTCGCCTGGTATCGCGCCATGGAAGAGTGCGGCGAACTGTTGCAGTTGCGGACCAGGGCGGACGTAGAGGCCCATGCCGCCAGGTGGCGCGCGGCGACGGACGAGGAGATGGCGCGGCTGCCCATCGGCTATCTGCTGAGTCTGGAAGGGGCGGATTCCATCCTCAGTTGGCGTCACTTGGAGAAATCGCGGGCCGATGGCCTGATCGCCATCGGACCGGTCCACTACGGCCCCGGCATCCATGGCCACGGAACCGACGACCAGGGAGAGCTGACGCCGAAAGGCCGTGAACTGCTCCAGGAGATGCAGCGGCTGGGCATCATCCTTGATGTCACCCATCTCTGTGATGAGAGCTTCTGGGATGCCTTGCACCACTATTCCGGCCCGCTGTGGGCGAGCCACCACAACTGCCGCGCGCTCGCGAACTGGAACCGGCAGTTTGCCGACGACCAGATCAAAGCGATCATCGAACGCGGCGCAGTCATCGGGATGGCTTTTGACGCCATTATGATGGTGCACGGCTGGACGCACCTGCGGTCGAAGCCGGAGGACTTCCAACTCAAGATGGAGAAGATCTGCGAGCATATCGACCACATCTGCCAGATTGCCGGCAATGCCAGGCATGTGGGCATCGGCACGGATCTCGACGGCGGCTACGGCACGGAACAGACGCCGATGGATCTCGACAGCATCGCGGACCTCCATTCGCTGGCGGCTCCCCTGGCGACGCGGGGTTATTCCCCCGCGGACATCGACGGCATCTTCAGCGGCAACTTCCTACGGTTCCTCGGCGAGCATCTTCCGTGAAGCCCACCGGCGTTCGCTACGTTCTGCTCGGCGTCGCCACCGCAAACGCATTCCTGCTCTATCTGGACCGCATCTGCATGGCGGCGGTGGTGCAATCGGCGAGCTTTCAGCGCGAAATGGCGCTCAACCCGCAAAGAACAGGCGACGTGCTGGCTTCCTTCTTTTTCGCTTACGCCCTCGGGCAGATGCCCGCCGGTTGGCTGGCCGATCGCTTCGGTCCCCGGCGCATGCTGGTGGCCTATATCGCGCTATGGTCGCTCTGCACGGGACTGACCGGCTTTGCGTCCGGACTGCTTGCGTTGGTGATTGTGCGCTGCGCCTGCGGACTGGCCGAGGCCGGCGCCTACCCATCGAGCGGATTGCTCATCTCGCGCTGGTTTCCGTTCTATCACCTGGCGCGCGCCAATAGCGTGGTGGCGTTCGGCGGCCGCGTGGGCAACGCGATTGCCTTGTGGCTCACCGCGGCGGCCATTGCCGCTCTCGGTTCCTGGCGGCCTGTGTTGTGGACCTACGGCGGCATCGGCCTCGCGCTCGCCCTGGCTTCCCACATCGTCTTTCGCGATACGCCGCAAGAGCATCCGTGGACGAACGAAGCCGAGCGTGCGCTGGTGACACCGCTGAAGACCCTGCGCTACCGGTCCCCCTGGCGCGAGTTGATCCGTCATTCCGGACTCTGGTTCCTCAACGCCGGAGGGCTCGGGTTGAACTTCGGCTGGGCCTTTCTCATCACCTGGCTGCCCGTGTATTTGCAGGAGGTCTACAAACTGGATCGCGTGGCGGCGAGCCGCTATGTCTCCATCGCGCTCGTGTTCGGATTGGGCGGCATGCTCTTCGGCGGCTGGTGGTGCGATCTGCTCACGCGCCGCTTCGGCCAGCGGTGGGGACGGCGGCTGCCCTTCCTCACCGGAAGCGGCGTGTGCATCGTGGCCTATCTGCTCTGCCCCCTGCTCGGCAGCCCGGTGGCGGTGGCGGCGGCGTGCAGCGTGGTGGCGTTCGCTTCCGATAGCGTCGGGCCGGCGCTGTGGGCCATCGGCCAGGATATCGGCGGCCGGCACGTGGCCTCCACCATGGCCTGGAGCAACATGTGGGGAAACTTCGGCGCTTCCGCCGTGGCGAGGGTGATTCCCTTCATGCTGAGCACCCAACTTCATTTCGCCGACTGGCGGGAGATCTTCTGGATGTGCGCCGGAGCCTTTGTCCTGTTGGGTCTCGCGATTCTGATGGTGGACAGCACGCGCCGGCTG
>JADLBG010000172.1 GCA_020847895.1 Bryobacterales bacterium | reverse complement strand
TTTTCGGCCTACTTCAACGATGTGCTCGATGGCGTTTTCGGCGTCCACCTTCCCAAACAACTCTCCGAGCCGATCTTCTCGAGCGGCCAGTTGACCGGAAGCTGGTTCAACCTTCCCTCATTTCTCGTCCTCATGGTGTTGACCATGGTGCTGGTACGCGGCGTCCGCGAGAGCGCACGCGCCAACAACATCATGGTGATCATCAAGATCTGCGCCATCCTGCTGTTCATCTTCGCCGCTTCCCGGGCGATCCGCACCGAGAACTGGCGCCCGTTCTTTCCTAACGGCTTTAGCGGCGTTCTCACCGGAGGCGCCATCGTTTTCTTCACCTACATCGGGTTCGATTCGGTATCCACCGCCGCCGAAGAGTGCCGAAATCCCCAGAAGGATCTTCCTTTCGGGATCATCACGTCCCTGTTGATCTGCGCCGTGCTCTACGTCTCCGTCTCACTCGTTCTTACCGGCATCGTCAATTGGAAAGACTTGAATAACGCCGCTCCCGTCGCGAATGCTCTCAAGAGCATCGGCATGGATAACATCCGCGCCCTTGTCACCACGGGCGCGCTCGGGGGCATGCTCAGTTCCATGCTGGTGTTCCAATACGGCCAGGCGCGCGTCTGGTTCGCCATGTCCCGGGACGGTCTGCTCCCGACGGTGTTCTCCCGCGTGCACACGCGGTTCCACACCCCTTACGTCAGCACCTGGGTGGCGGGACTCGCCGTTGGTATTCCCGCCGGCATCTGGGACATCGGAACCTTCGCTGACTTGAGCAATATCGGCACTCTTTTTGCGTTTTCACTCGTCTCCGCCGGCGTGCTGGTGCTGCGGCGCAAGCAACCAACCCGCCCACGCGGATTCCGCGTCCCCTTCGTGCCGGTGCTTCCCATCCTGTCCATCCTCTTCTGTTTCGTTCTGATGATGAGCCTTCCGCTCGAGACCTGGATCCGGTTTTTTGTTTGGCTCATCATCGGACTTGTGTTGTACTATTTTTTTGGCCGCCGTCACAGCGCCCTGGCCGATCACAAACCATTAACGGAGTAATCATGCTGCGCGATAAACTGCGGGGAGTCGTCGGATTCCCCATCACCCCATTCAAGACGGACCTTACGCTCGATCTCGACGCTCTTGAATCCAACGTGGTCGAGATGATCAAACATCCCTTCTGCTCCCTCGTCGCGGTTGGCGGCACGGGAGAGATCTACTCCCTCACGCCCGGTGAGAATGTCGAAGTGGTCCGGCGAACCGTGGCCGTGACCAACGGCAAGATGCCCGTCATCGGCGGCGTCGGCTTCAACGCCCGCATCGCCTCTGAAATGGCGAGGGAAATGGAGAAGGCCGGCGCGGACGCATTGCTCGTCATGCCCCCTTATTACACCGGCGCTCCCATCGATGGCCTGCTCAGCTACTATGAAGCCATCGGGAAAGCGAGCGGTTTACCGCTCTCCCTCTACAGCCGTGATTGGGCCGTCTTCTCCCCGGACATGGTGGCGCGCCTCGCCGACAGAGTTCCCACGCTGCAAATCTGGAAGGATGGCCAGGGCGACATGCGCAAGTATCAGCGCATCATGGCCAAGGTGGGTGACCGGCTTGCCTGGATCGGCGGCATTGGCGACGACTGCGCGGCGGGCTATTTCGCCATCGGCGTGCAAGGTTATACCTCGAGCATTTCCAATGTCGCCCCCAAACTCTCGCTCGCCATCGGCGCGGCGGGCATGGAACGGGATTTCGCCACGCTCAACAGCCTGCTCAACAAGTACGTCCATCCGCTCTATGCCCTGCGCGACCGCAAGCGCGGCTATGAAGTTTCCGTCATGAAAACCTTCATGGATCTTATCGGGCTCAAGGGTGGGCCGGTTCGTCCTCCCCTCGAGAATGTGAACGCCGCCGAAGTGGACATGATCAAGGGCATTGTCGAGCTTTACAAGGACTACCTCTAACTCGTGCTGAACCCCAATATTTTTCGCGAATACGATATCCGCGGCGTTGCGGATCGCGATCTGTTAAGCCCGGATATCGAGACTCTCGGCCGGGGAATAGGGACTTATCTGCGGCGCGCCGGCGTCAATCGCCTGAACCTTGCCCGCGATTGCCGTCTCAGCGGCCAACGCCTCCGGGATGCTCTTCTCAAGGGCATCCTTTCCACCGGATGCGATGTCACAGACATCGGCTGTGTTCCCACCCCGCTGCTCTATTACTCCGTCTTCCACCTTCAGGCAGGCGGCGGCGTGATGATCACCGGCAGCCACAATCCGTCCGATTACAACGGCTTCAAGGTGATGCTCGGCAAGAGCACCATCCATGGCGAAAAGATTCAGGAACTGCTGCGCCTCATTCAGTCCGGGGACTTTGTTTCCGGAGAAGGGAAGGCGTTCGAGGCGGATGTTACCGCTCCGTACGTCGAAGAGGTCGCTTCGCAATTCGCTTTCGAACGCCGCATCAAGGTGGTCGTCGACGCGGGAAATGGCGCCGCCGGCCCCACCATGCGCGGTCTGCTCGCAAAGCTGAATGTTGACGCCGTCGGGCTGTTCTTCGAAATGGACGGCCGTTTCCCCAATCATCATCCCGACCCTACCGTCGAACATAACCTCGAACATCTGCGCCGCGCGGTCCTGGAGCATAATGCCGAACTCGGCATTGCTTTTGATGGCGATGGGGACCGCATCGGCGCTGTTGACGAGCACGGCAATGTGGTGTGGGGCGATATGCTGCTTCTCATCTACGCCCGCGAGATTCTCTCGAGAAAACCCGGCGCCACCTTCATCGGCGAGGTCAAATGCTCTCAGGCGCTCTATGACGGCATCCGCGCCCTCGGCGGAAATCCCATCATGTACAAGACGGGCCATTCCCTCATCAAGGCGAAGATGAAGGAAGAGCATGCGGAACTGGCCGGTGAAATGAGCGGCCACATGTTCTTCGCCGACCGCTACTACGGCTTCGACGACGCTATGTACAGCGCCTGCCGCCTCATCGAAATTGTCGCCGCTTCCGGCAAGCCTCTCTCCGCACAGCTCGAGGGCGTTCCGCGGCTTGTCTCCACCCCTGAAATCCGCTTCGACTGCCCGGACGAGATGAAGTTCTCCGTCGTTGAACGCGTCGCCTCCCACTTCCGCAACCTGCGGCCCGTCGTGGAAGTGGACGGAGTGCGCGTCCTGTTCGACAAAGGATGGGGACTCGTGCGCGCCTCCAACACGCAGCCCATCCTCGTCATGCGGTTCGAAGCCGAGGATGAACAATTGCTCGATGACTATAGGCGTGAAGTGGAGCAGGCTGTTCGCCTGGCTTTATAACATCCCTCACTTTCTAACTCGATACCCTCTGCCCGGTAACTACAATTAGCCTCACAAGGGGATTCTGTTTCCTCCAATCTCCGCCCACACTCAACCGTGCGAAGGGAGATTTCTGTTGAAAGCCGCATTGTTCGCAATTCCAATATTACTCGCCGCTGGAGCAGGTATTTGGAGGCTTACCAACCAACCGGTGGCGCGCGCTCAAAGCGGATGCTCCGCGGCAACCCTGCAGGGCTCCTACGGGTATGTCACGAATGGGTTCTTCTATGATGCCAATGGTTTTCAGGGCATCTACGCTGCTTCAGGCCGGGCCGTCTTCGATGGCACGGGCGCGATTACCGGAACGGAGTCCCATAGCATGGACGGCGTGCCTGCCCGCGGCGTCCAGTTCAGTGGAACCTATACTGTCAATGCCGATTGCACCGGATCCATCAATGCCGGCAGTAACATCGATTTTGTTGTAACCAATGGGGGAAAACAGATTACATTAGTCAGCTATGATCCTGACTTCATCGTGAGCGGCACAGCAACACTGCAGTAAGATCACGGAAATCGTCTGAAAAGGGGTGCGCCATGCCGTGGCGTGAGGAATTTCCTTCCAGGGTAAGTGTGTGGGGGCTCATTGTCCTCGCCTCCGCCGGAACAGCTATTTACCTGTTCTCTCAACAGTCCCCACCGCCGGGCCAGATCCCCTCCCCGCAAACCGAGTCCTATCTGGTCATCCTCGGCGCGCAGGACAAGGCAGGCGCCGTTTGGAACGGAAATGTCAAAGTTACGGGCTCGAAGCTGATCGGATTGCGAATCTGGAGGCAGGCCAAGGGCGACTCCGTGAAGGGCGCCGCCTGGACCCTGAGCACCCGAAAAGTCAGCAGCGGGCCCTCCAGCAACGGCGTGATGGCGGAAAACGGCGTGATTGTCACCGTGGACGCGCAAGCCGCCGATATCACATTCGATGTAAGCGTGACTCACAAGGCCGGAACGCCCCCAGTGTGCCCTCAGGATTGCTTCACCTTCCACTCCGCCCAGTTGCCCTTCGGGACCTCGCAGCGCTTTCTCGGTGGCAGCGTCTACGTGGCAAGAACCGCATCCTCCACCCCGCTCGCCACTTCTCTCGAAGATGAGGACTTCCCCTCCATGGCTCGTTCCGGCGACGATATCTGGCTTTCGTATGTCCAGTTTGTTCACGGAGACCGTTCCCTGCAACTGGGACAAAGCATCAAAGGACCTCCGTACCCCGATTGGGTGACCAACGGCAATTTCAGCTTCCTCGCCCGTCCCGCCGGAGGGGACCAGATCTTCGCGATGCACTATTCTGTTTCGAGTCGTACCTGGACCGGGCCTTATCCAGTCACTGCCGCGGGGGAAGATATTGCCCGTTCGGCCGTTGCCGTCGACAACCAGATGCGCGCCTGGGTATTCTATTCCGCGCAACGCAATAATAACTTCGACATCTATGCCAGGCGCATCAGCGCCGGCGGATCGGTCTCTTCCGAAGTCAGGATTACATCCCTGCCTGGAACCGATTTGAACCCGGTGGCCGCCTCGGACGCCACCGGCCGCGTGTGGGTCGCCTGGCAAGGTTTCCGCGCGGGAAATTTGGAAATCCTCGCCGCGGCACAGCAGGGCGACGCCTTCTCGCCCGAGACCATTGTTTCCACTTCCCAGGCGAGTGATTGGGATCCGGCCATTGCCGTCAGTCCCCGAGGCGACGTGGCCATCTCGTGGGATACCTATGACAAAGGCGACTACGACGTCTATGTGCGCCGGCTCAGTGCAAATCCCCCCAATGGCATCTCCATGAATCCGCCCCAGGCCGTCGCCGCGTCTCTGGCCTTCGAGGCGCGCAGTTCCGTCGCCTTCGATCCGCAAAATCGTCTGTGGATCGCCTACGAAACCGCTCCCCAGCGATGGGGCAAGGATTTTGGCGCTCTCGACACGACCGGGGTGGGATTGTACCTCGATCACAATATTGCCGTGCGCCTGCTCGATGGGAACACCCAGTATGCGACCAGCGACGACCTCGCGAAAACGCTTCCTGGTCCTCCTGCCGCGCAACTCTTCACCACCAAGCCTCCGCAGCCGTCCGGATCCTTCCCTGATCCCAGCCTTGCAACGAACCGCCAGCCGAACAAGGAACCCTCGCAGGAGCCGGGATTTCCTGTCCTGCCGCTCAACAGCTTCCCTCGTCTCGCCGTTGATCCGGAGGGCACGGTATATCTTGCCTTCCGCACTCCCGCCGGGGCAGCGCTCTCCACCGACAGCACGACAGGCATATCCGTAGGCTCCATCTGGATCGAGCGGCTGGCCTATTTCGACGGGGCGCGCTGGAATGGCCCCGGCATCATCGCCGGATCCGACGGGTTGCTCGATAACCGGCCCGTCATCGTCCCCCTCGAGGCGGGCCGCCTTCTCATCGCTCAGGCTACCGATCACCGTCTGTCTCCTCCTCCCGGCAGCATCATCTCAAAGGACACTGTCAACTACGACATTTACGCTCAGGAACTCACTGTAAAGCGCAGTCAGCAGTCAGCCCAATTGACCGCCACCCCGCCCGTGGTCGAGCAACCTTCCCAGGACGAAGCCGCCGAAAAAGCCGCGGCGGACGCGCTGGCAAGTTACCGCGCGGATCTCGGCACGGGGCAGACTTACCAGGTTTGGCGTGGCGACTTCCACCGCCACACCGAGATCTCCTTCGACGGCGGCCACGATGGCGCCCTCAGCGACGCCTACCGCTACATGATCGACGTTGGGCCGCTTCAATGGGGCGGTTGCTGTGACCACGATAACGGCGGCAGCCGCGAATACAGTTGGTGGCTCCTTCAGAAGTACACGGAGGCCTATTTCCTGGGCGGGCGTTACACGCCCATGTACAACTATGAGCGCAGCGTGAACTATCCCGAAGGCCATCGCAATGTCGTCTTCGCCAAACGCGGTATCCGGCCCTTGCCGCGACTCCCCTTGGGTATCAACCCTCCGTCGGACAATGATACGGCCTTCTTCTACAAGTACCTCCACTTCTTCGGAGGTCTGGACGCGGCGCACACTACCGGAACCTGTCAGGGCACTGACTGGCGCAACAACGACCCGCAAGTGGAAACCTCGGTGGAGATTTTTCAAGGCTCCCGCCAAGCCTATGAGATGCCTAACGGGCCGCGTTCCAACTCCAGTTCCGATTCCATCTCCGGCTTTGCGGGAAGCGATTGTACCCCTATCAGCGGACCCCCAGGCGCCGGCTACGTTAGCGCCGCCCTCGACAAAGGCTACCTGCTCGGCTTTGAATCCTCCAGCGACCATCACTCCACTCACATCTCTTACACCAACCTCTGGGTCAGTGATACGTCCCGCCAGGGCGTCTTCGATGCTCTCTCAAAACGCCGCGTCTACGCCGCCACCGACCTCATCCTTGCCGATGTCCGCATCGGCAATCACTTCATGGGTGAGGTGTTCACGGTCACCGGACAGCCGACCATCAGCGTCAGGCTCCACGGCACTACGTCGTTCGATAGCGCGGTGGTAGTCAAGGACGGGGCAGTGGTTTACTCCACCAGCGGCGCCAGCCCCCTGGTATTCACCTGGCGGGACACCAACTCACAGGCGGGTAAGCAAAGCTACTACTACGTGCGCGGTGTGCAAACCAACGGGCAGGTGGTCTGGACCAGCCCCATGTGGGTCACGCCTCGGTAGGGTGAGGGAGATGCCAGTCCGCTGCTTGTCAAGCTGCTTCACCAGGGCATCCGCCGCTTCGTAAACTTGCGTCCGATTTCCGCCGCCTCCGGACTCGCCGGCCCGATTCTCACTCCCTCCTTGATCATGGCGATGACATCCGTCGGGGTCATCGTGTTCAGAAAGAAACGGTGGTTGGCTTTGCAGGCGGAAAACACCGTCGCCCGCGCGTCCTTCATTCGCGGATCATTCTGCGCGGCGCGCCCGCTTCCCATCACTCCCAACGAAAGCGCCATGTCTCCCGGCCCCCACTCCGCAAAGGCGATTCCGGGCACTTTGAGGTTCGCGTCCGCGTTGGCAAGCGCGTACTTGTCCTCCAGTTTCAGCCCGAGCAGCAGTTCCCCTTCGGGGTTGAGCGGCCAGACATCGGCCTTCTTCAGATACTCCTCCTGCGAGACTCCCCAGATCGCCGCCGCTGTCGGAACGCCATGAACCCCTCTCCGTCCTTCTTTCAGGCCGTCTACGCCGACGCCCTCTTTATGAATGGGAAACCGGATGGCCTCCACAAAAGCCCTGACCGCGCCGGGGTCATCGGCATGCGTCAGCAGAACCCCGTGGACGCCCGTCGCCAGCACCTGATTGAACATCCATGCGTTGGCGCGTACCGTGGTTTCGTCCAGCCCGTTCACCGGTACATTCACAATCACAGCCGGTGTGCGATGTCCGCTTCTCGTGGGTCCGCCCTTCACCAGGCCGCGCATGTATTCGGCCAGGCCTTTGACGTCGAACGGAGCATGCTCCATGTCATAGCTGATGTAGTCGGCATAGATCTGCGCGTCTTTTACGCCCTGTTCGAAGGTGCCGGTGGTGCCGGAGTGGGAGCCGGTGTAGTAAATGGGTTGATCCTCCGCCAGAAGCTCAATCGCCCTGTTGATGCGCTTGGGCTTGGGGGGCTGAGCCGAGGTGAGCGCCACTCCGCCCGCGACGGCTATGCCAACAACGAGCGAAACGATTCTGTATGGATGCGTCATCATGACCGCAAACTTATTACATCCCGCTATTGAAGGCAAGGTGTTGCCA
>JADLBG010000171.1 GCA_020847895.1 Bryobacterales bacterium | reverse complement strand
CGAGTGTCGCGGATTCGGAGCGGCTCAGCGCGCAACTCGCGGCGGCGGCGATTCCGAACCGTGTGCTGAACGCGCGCAATGACACGGAGGAAGCGCCGATCATCGCGCAGGCGGGGCAGGCGGGCGCGGTGACCATCTCGACGAACATGGCCGGCCGCGGAACGGATATCCGTTTGGGCGAGGGAGTGGCGGAGTTGGGCGGGTTGCTGGTGATCGGGACGTGCCGGCATGAAGCACGGCGGATCGACCTACAGCTTCGCGGACGAGCCGGGCGGCAGGGAGATCCCGGCGAATCGCGATTCTTCCTGAGTCTCGAAGATGACCTCATGATACGGTTCGGTCTCGCTTCCATCCTGAACGCAACCGAGTATCCCGCCGAAGCCATGGACCACCTCCAGCGCATTATCGAGGGAGAGAACCTGGAGATTCGCAAGACGCTGCTGAAGTACGACAGCCTGATCGAGAACCAGCGGCGGATGGTGCACGGGATCCGAAGCGCGGTGCTGCATGGGGAGCGCGAATGTGAAAATCCACGGGCGGCGCTGCTGAAGCTCGACGAGTTGTGGTCGGACTACCTGGCGGACATTGCGGAGATGAAATCAGGCATCCACTGGGTTTCTTTCGGTGGGAAGAATCCGTTCGAGACTTTCGTGCACGACGCGGCGGCAATCTTCGCCGAAGTGGAACAAGGGATTGAGGCGGCGATTACACATCCGGCGGAACACGGTATGCCGGACGCCTTCGAGCGCGGAGCAACGTGGACGTATGTGACTACCGACCAGCCGCTGGGAGATTACGGCCAGCGGCTGGCGCGCGGGATTGCCCGGAAATTTTACGACATCGCGGAACTGCTGCGGCAGAGGCGATGAGGCGCGCTACACATCGAGATTGCGCACATCGAGCGCATTCTCTTCGATGAACTTGCGGCGGCTCTCCACATCCTCGCCCATGAGCGTGGAGAAGACTTCCTCGCACTCCACCATGTCCTGGAGAGTCACTTTGAGCAGGGTGCGCTCCTCGGCGTTCATGGTGGTTTCCCACAACTGCTCGGCGTTCATTTCGCCGAGACCCTTGTAGCGTTGGACGTTGGAATCGCGCATGCCTTCGTTCTTTACAAAAGTGAGCAGATCCCGCCAGTTGGCCTGAGAGTCGCGGGCGGTGTCTTTGATGACCAGGAACGGAGGCTGGTTGTGTTTCGCGATCTGTTTGGCGATTGCTCGCATACGGCGGTATTCGGGCTGGCCGGCGAGTTCGAGGCTGATGTGGCGCTCCATGCGGGTTTGATCGCGATAGGAGACCATCCATGCGGAATGCTCTTCGTCCCGGCTTATCGTGGGCTCGAGTTTCAACTCGCGAAGCATGTTCATGAGAGCCTCGGCGTTCGAGTCTTCCGCAAAATCGGCCTTGGTGTCGATGTTGAGCGCCGGGGCGCCGAGAACGTCGGTCACGCGCGGATCACGCGTCCAGCGGTCTACGCGGCGCGTAATCTGCTGGTACTCATCGAGCAGCATCAGGAAGTTGCGCAGTTCGCCGCCTTCGAGGCGGGACTTGTCCGGAAGCTCCACCACAACGTTCTCCGTGGCGCGCCGCAGAATTTCGCGCATGAACTCCTTCTGGTCCTTGATGTATTTTTCGTTTTTGCCCTTCTTGATGCGGTAGAGCGGCGGCTGGGCGACGAACACGTGGCCGCGGGTGATCAACTCCTGCATGTGGCGGAAGAAAAAGGTGAGCAGGAGGGTGCGGATGTGGGAGCCGTCCACATCGGCGTCGGTCATGATGATGATCTTGTGATAGCGCAGCTTGGCGGCGTCGAAGTCATCCTTGCCGATCCCGGTGCCGATGGCGGTGATCATGGCGCGGATTTCCTCGTGGCTGAGCATCTTGTCGTAACGCGCCTTTTCGACGTTGAGGATCTTGCCTTTAAGCGGGAGGATGGCCTGGTAGCGACGGTCGCGGCCGGATTTGGCGGTGCCGCCGGCGGATTCGCCCTCGACAAGAAACAGTTCGCAGCGTTCGGGATCTTTTTCCTGGCAGTCGGCGAGTTTGCCGGGCAGGCCTCCGGAATCGAGGGCTCCCTTGCGGCGGGTGAGGTCCCGGGCCTTGCGGGCGGCTTCGCGGGCGCGGGCGGCTTCGATGGCCTTGCCGACGATGCGCTTGGCGGTGGCGGGATTTTTGTCGAAGAACTCGCCGAGTTTCTCGTTGATCAGGGCGACCACGTGGCCCTGAATATCGCTGTTCAGCTTTCCCTTGGTCTGGCCTTCGAACTGCGGCTGCGGCAGCTTGACACTGACCACGGCGGTCAAACCTTCGCGTACGTCGTCGCCCGAGAGGTTCTCCTTTACATCTTTGAACAGGCCGGCCTGCTGGCCATAAGCGTTGATGGTGCGGGTGAGAGCGCTGCGGAAGCCGCTCAAGTGGGTTCCTCCATCGACGGTGTTGATGTTGTTGGCGAAGCTGAAGATGGTTTCCGAATAGCCGTCGTTGTACTGAAGGGCAACCTCCATGGCGAGTACTCCGTTGCTGAGTTCCTTCTCGCCCTCAAAGTAAATGGGCTTTTCGTGGAGAACATTCTTGCCCTTATTGAGATGCTTGATGAATTCAGAGATGCCGCCTTCGTAGTGGAACTCGCTTTTGCGGACTGGATCCTCCCGCTCGTCGCTGAGAGTGATGAGAAGACCCTTGTTCAGGAAGGCGAGTTCCCTCAGCCGCTGCGCGAGCGTATCGAAGTTGAACGTGGTGACGTCCATGATGGTTCCATCCGGCTTGAAGGTGATCTTGGTGCCTGTCTTGGAACCAGCTTTGCCGGCGCGCGTGAGAGGACCCTTGGGGATGCCGCGTTCATAATCCTGCTCCCAGGTGTACTTATCGCGCCAGATCTCGAGATGCATCCATTCGGAGAGAGCGTTGACGCAGCTTACGCCGACGCCGTGCAGGCCACCGGAGACTTTGTAGGAGTTCGAGTCGAACTTGCCGCCGGCATGGAGTTTCGTGAGGACGATCTCCGCGGCGGAAACGCCAAATTCCTCTTTGATGTCGACCGGAATGCCGCGGCCGTTATCCATCACGGTGACGGAATTGTCGATGTGGATGGTGACATGAACTTCCGTGCAATGCCCGGCAAGCGCTTCATCGACGGAATTGTCGACTACTTCATAAACCAGATGATGCAGGCCCTGTTCACTGGTGGAACCGATATACATCGCAGGGCGGAGCCGGACAGCCTCCAGCCCTTCCAGCACGCGAATACTCGAGGAATCGTAAACTT
>JADLBG010000170.1 GCA_020847895.1 Bryobacterales bacterium | reverse complement strand
GCGTGGACATCCAGGTGGTGGGCTCGGTGAACGGCCAGTTCAACAATGAACCACAGTTGCGCACCATCCTCGAGAACGTCAAAGTGTTGACCGTCCCCCGGGAACCACAGCTACAGAATGGCAGGGGTGCCATCATCACCTTCCTCGCCAGTCCGGCGGAGGCCGCGGTGCTGGGTCTGGCGGATTCCACGTCGAAGATTCGCATCGTACTGCGCAATCCGATCGATGAAAAGAAAGAGAACCGGGGCGCCGTGGCGCTGGGACATATCTTCCGGCAGGGAGTTGTTCCACATGCCGCGCCGCAAGCCGGCGCTCCATCCGCGCCTCGTACACCTTCTTATGCTCCTACGCAGGTACAGTTGCTGGTTCGGGTAGCGGGGGCGGGCAGCGAAGCCGTCAACGAGATCGAATCCCAACTGGATGGAGTCGTGAGCAGGGATGCGCTTCAGGTGAGCGCGTTACGGCAGGGCACCGCCGTGGATGGCGCACTCGGCCGGATGCAGGTGCTGAGCACCTCGAATCTGGTGGCCGGACAGCGCCGCGAGGCAGGCGCCACATGGGCTCTCGAAAATCCGGGCAATGACTACAGCCTGCGTATTGAATTCGCCCCCGCCGTTCAGAGCGGCGGACGCCTCCTGGTCAGAGTGCATCCGGAAGTCTCCGTGCCTGTGGAAAGCGGCATCGCGCGGCGGCAGGTGCGGACCGAAATCGAAGTGGCCGACGGCCAGAGCTTCCTCGTAAGCGGCTTGACGGGTCCGGAAAAACCGCCGGCCCTCTGGCAGCGGCTCTTCCCCGGCCGCCAGGTCGCTCCGAATCTCAAGGAACTGCTCGTATTCGTCACTCCTCGCCTCCTGCGCGCCAACGCCGGCTCATCCCCCGCTGTCCGGCCCAAAGCATAAGACATCATGGCCCTCTCCACGGCATCTCTCGTCTTCCTCGCTACATTCTCCCTGGCCGTCGTGGCGGTCTGGATCGCCCGGATGGTGATGGAGCGCTTGGGCATGGTGGATGACGAGGAAGAAGAACGGGCGCCGGTACCGAGTTTCCTCGATGAGGAAGACTCCCCCATTCTTCTCCGCGAGGCCCAGGTCAGTTCCATTTCTCTCTGGGCATGGTTGCTCGAGCGCTTTGACTTCGTCAACCGCCTCAAACTCACGCTGGCGCAGGCGGACTTGAATTGGACCGTGGGGCGCGTCACCGCTTCGATGCTGCTTTCTGGCGCCCTGGGGTTCGCCATTCTCAGCGGCATCCAGTGGCTTCCCGTCTGGGGGATCGCCCTGCTTGCCATTCCCATCGCAATGATTCCGCACCATTACATTGTCCGCCTGAAGAATCGCCGCTGGGCGCAAATTGAAGAACAGTTCCCTGACGCCATTGAATCGATGTCGCGTGCGTTGCGGGCCGGCCATCCCTTCGCCAGCGCGCTCGATACGGTGGGCAATCAGACCCCGAATCCCCTCGGCCGGGAATTCCGCAAGACGTTCGCTGAAGGCGCGCTTGGTCTGCCTTGGGAACGCGCGCTCGAGAACCTCACCGCGCGTCTGCCGATGCAGGAAGTCAGCCTGTTTGCCGCCGCCGTTCAGATGCAAAGCAAGTCCGGCGGCAACTTGAGCGAAGTTCTGGACAAACTCTCCGAGAACATGCGCGAAGGCGCGGCGATTCGCGGCGAAGTCCGCTCCCTCTCCGCGCAGGGGCGCGCGGCCGGCTATATCCTCACCGCATTGCCCGCCGGCATCACGATTGTCATGATGTACGTCAATCCTACCTTTCTCGACCCGTTGTTCCAGGAAGAGGCGGGAAGAATCATGTTGTTGTGCGCCGTGCTCGGTCTGATTGTGGCGCACCTGGTCATCCGCAAACTGGTCGACATTCGCCTATGAGTGTATTTCTGATCGCCGGCTTTTTCCTCTTCGTGCTGGCCATGGTCTCCGCCGCCGGATATTTCCTCTACACGCGGCGCGAGGCTTCCGAGCCGGAGACGCTCGAGATGGCCTCGCGCATCGGCCTCGAAGCCGACGAGGAGAGAGGCCTGATGGACGCCGCCGTGAGCGTGTTTCATAACCTCGGAGAAATGCTGCCCGCATCCGAGGCAAGCCGTGCCGCCATGCGCCGGCGCCTGAATTTCGCCGGCTACCGGAGCGCGGCGGCGATCACGTCCTATTTCGGAATCAAGTCTACGAGCGCGGTGTTCCTGGCGGTGATTTTCTGCGCCTTTGCGCTGCAAACACGGGATGACGGTTCAATGATCTTCGCGGCGGCGGCGTGCGGCCTGGGCCTCGGATTCCTCGCTCCGGAGCGAATCCTCGACGTACTGATCAAGTCGCGAAACCACCGGCTGCGCCGCGCGTTGCCGCCGGCCCTCGATCTCATGGTGATGAGCCTCGAAGCCGGGCAGGCCCTGGATCAAGCCTTGCTGCTCGCCAGCCGCGGATTGCAGTCCTTCTCGCCGGATCTCTCCCAGGAATTGCTCGGCGTCTACCTGGAAACACGCGCCAGCAAGAGCCGCGCCGACTCTATCCGCAACATGAGAGACCGCAACAGCGAGCCCGAACTGCGGAAATTCTCCAACCTGCTGCTCGATGCGGACCGCTTTGGCTCGAGCCTCGCCCCAACTCTCCGCCAGCATGCCAAATTCCTCCGCATACGGTTCCGCCAGCGCGCCCAGGAAGACGCGCGTAAACTCACTGTGAAGATGGTGTTCCCCGTCTTCTTCCTTATCTTCCCGGCCATTCTCGTGGTTACGCTCGGTCCCGCCGTGCTCATCATGCAGAAGTACCTCAAGAACCTCTGGGTCTAAGCCCCGGCAGCGTCCAAACGCGGATCTTCTACCGCGTGCCCGCAGGCAAAGTGATACACCACCTGCCCTTGTTCCAGGTCCAGGTAACGGTGAACCTGGTCGTCATAGAACGCGCCGATTCCTGTCGAGCGGAACCCCATCGCCTCCGAGGCGACATAAAGACGTTGGCCCGTGCAGCCCGCCTCGAAGAACACGTAGCGGTACCCGCGGCTGCCGTGGTCGCGGATCGCGCGTTCCAGCCCGGCCGCCATGGAAAATGTGACGCAGGAATTCCCTGCCAACTCCTGCCCCAGGCTCAGCCCCGCCGCCGCCACCCGCTGATCCCCCTGGCGTACGCACTCGAGCGTGCCCGATCCCCCCCAGTAGCGATAGATTCCACGATTCATCCCCGAGACGCGATGAATGTAGAGGTAGAGGCGCAAGTAGCGGGCCGAGGCGCCGCCGGACAGATCCCCCTCGAAGTCCGCGTGGAATGGCCGCGCCGCCGCCTCCAGAAGCTTGGAAAGCTGCTCGTACGAGATGCTCTCGAGGCCGCCCCGAAAATCGAGCGCCGAACGGCGATGCCGCACAACAGCGGCAAAGGGAGATTCGGAGGTTGCCGGCGCGAGCGTGAATTCACCTTCTCCATTGTCCCCCTGCCCCGGTTGGGCCACGGGAGCCATTGGACCCTCCAGGCTCGTGGCCCGGTGCGCCTCGTCGATCAGAGGATACTCCACCTGCTCTCCCGACAGCCGGTTGCCAACACCGCCGAACCACTTCCCCGCCTCGACGGGGCGCGCCTCCAGGGGAATCCCCGGTCCCTGAATAGCCGCCAGCAGCATCGGCCGCTCATCTTCCAGGCCCAGCACACGCGCCACCTCCGCATCGGGAAAATGACCCAGGGCGAATGCCTCGCAGCCTAATGCCCGGGCGGCCAGCGCCAGGCTTTCCCAGGCGTGCCCAATATCGTGCAGGCAGTAACGGTACGCGCGCTCGCGATACTTCCATGCCTCCCGCCAGGCGATGGAAGTGAGCACGAACACCAGCGGAGCGTCCCGGAACCAGGGAGCCATCGCCAGTTCCGCCAATTCCCTCCCCATCTCGCCGCCGCGCATTCGCTGCTCGGCCATGTGGGACGAGCAGCGATAGTGATACAACCCGTCGTCCCATCCGGCAAGCCCGCGTGCGGCAAAGTGGAACTCCGTCGGATGCAGGTTCCCTGAAGACGGATTCACGCGCAGCGCGTAGCGGTAACCGGTGGACGGGACAACTTTCGTCGCGCTGACGGCTGCGCTGTAGTAGAGCAGCGAAGAGAGAAACCCGGCGCCATCCTTCGCCACCGCCTCGCCGCTCACCCCATCAAGTACGCCCAAAGCCGGCGCCGCGGGCTCGGGGCAATCCGCCGGCAGATCGAGCACCGGCACACCCTCGTAATGGCGGAACGGGTCGGGCATATTGGCCCAATCGAGGGTGTGCGGGCGGGCGTAGAGCCTTTCGAGCGTATGCTTCGTCGCCTCATGATAGGCGGCGACGGCTTTCAGAGCGTGATCAGAAGGCGGCAACTTCCATCATAGAAACACCGCCGCCCTCGAAGGCGCTCTCCTGGGAACATTCGTCAATGGTCCCTCGAATCATGGATGTGCAGCCGCTGCGCTCAAGGCGTAGTGCCGCACGGTTAGTGCGTCAGAACATGTACTTCAACCCGAACTGAACCACCCTCGAATCACCCGGCATTCCCGCCGCGCCCTGCACCGTGCTCGTCACCCGTCCGAAATTGTTCGGGTCCCGGATGTTCAATCCCGGCGACCCGAGATTCACATGGTTGAACAAATTGAAAAACTCCGCCCGGAATTGCAACTGATGCGATTCATAGAACCGGAAGTTCTTCACCAGCGATCCGTCCACCTGATTCAGCCCCGGCAGATACACCTGGTTCCTCATCGACGTTCCGAACTGCCCTAGTTGCGGCAGGGCGAACGCCGCCGTATTGAACCACCGGTCGCGCGTCCGCTGCCCTCTATCGAGCAGCCAGTTCTGTCCCGCCGCTACATCCGGCCTCGACGCGATCCCCGTCCCGGTCGTGTCCACCACGTTCGAAAGCGCCGCCGCAAATCCGGTCTGTTCCGTGATGATCGTGCCCAACTGCCAGCCGCCGAACATCGTCCTCACCAGCCGGCTTCCGCTCTCCCGGAACAGCGGTATGTCGTAAATCACCGCAACCGACAGCCGGTGCCGGATGTCAAACGCCGACGGAGCCTTGCTTGAACTAAGGTTGAAGTAATCCTGAATTACTCCGTTGAACGATCCCCCGCCAATGCTCGAGATGTCCACGTTCGACAGGCTCTTGGAGAACGTGTACGCCCCGATCAGCGACAATCCGCGCCCCACGCGCCTCTCCAGCTTCGTCTGCAGCGAATGATACGTCGAATTGCCGAAGCCCTTCACCACGCTGATGTTATCAAAGCCCTGGAACGGCCGCCGGCTGGCGATCGAACTCGTCACCACCGATGGATTCACCACCTGAATCGGCCGGTTCCCGTCGAACGCCCCTGTCAACCTCGTGCCCTTTGCGCCCACATAGCCGACATCCAGGAACATCTGCTTCGGCAGCTTCTTCTGTACCGTGAAGTTCCACTGCTGGTTGTATGACGTGCGGATATTCGGATCGAGAGCCCCGGAGCCGAACAGACCCGCGCGAGTCGTGCCTTGCTGCTGGAACGCCGTCGCCACATTGATTGGATTGTTCGCGTTCCCCGTGAACGACAATGTCGCCACGATCGGCGGATTCAGCGTCAGCGTTGTCCACGAGTTCGTGATCTCCGGCGTGTAGTAGATTCCATAGCCGCCGCGGATCACCATGTCGCCCATTTTCGGTACCTGATACGCGAATCCGAACCGCGGCCCGAAATCGTTCTTATCCGGATATACCAGCGCCGCCGGCCGGTCCGAGGTGTCTGAAATGTCCGGGAAGCCGTGGTACGTCTGCCGCGCCGGCACGAATCCGTTCAAATCGAAGTTTGTCGCCTTCCCGCGCTGCACGGGAGGCTGGAAATACTCATACCGTACCCCCCAGTTCAAAGTGAGGTGCGCCGAAACTTTCCAGTCATCCTGGAAATAATACCCGTGCCACCAGTTGTTCATCCGCGTCGCAAACGGATCCACGCTCACCCCGGCATCCGTGGCAAGTCCCAACAGAAACTCCGCAAACTGGTTGTCCCTCGTTCCCGTCGTCCCCGGAGCCGCCGTCACCGTCCCGTTATACCCGAACGATCCGCGCGGATTCACTGCTTCGTCAAACGTCCAGTTCCGGCGCGCAACTTGCCCGCCGAACTTCAGATTGTGCGAGCCGATTCGCGTCGACACGTTGTCCGAAACCTGCCACAACTGGTTCAGCCGGTCTCGAGGGCCGATCCCGCGTACCGAAGGCAGCGCGTAACCCGCGCTGAACGTCGGCGGACCGTAATCCCGCGCCCGTTTCGTTACCCCGGCGATTCCGATAATGTTGCCGATGTCCAACGCCGCGTTGTCCGTCGTTCCAAAAAATTCATGCTCGAAGAAGCGATTCCATCCCGCGCGAAATTCGTTCACCGTCGACGCGCCGAAAATATGCGTCTCGGCCAAAGACAGGTTCTGTCCCCGCGCGCGGTTCCCGCGTGTGTCGAAACCGAACGTCGGCGTTGTATCGTCCGCCTGCGTATTGAACATATAGCTTCCGCTCAGGTTGTCGCGCGAAGAAAAGCTGTGGTCGATCCGGCTCACATACTGGTCCTGCGTGATGGGCGCCGCTACGCGCGGGCCGCGGAAGTTGATCCCGGGATCATTCGCGTTCGGAGCCGGCACGAACCCATCCAGAAACTTCCGCGCATACGGAGCAATCCGCGACGAGGGAATCACGTTCCCCGCAAACGGCAGCTTCGTCCCCGGATCGTATATCGGAGCCGCAATCGACGAGAAATCCCCCTGCCGCAGAGCCGACGGCGGAACCAGCGCCGTTCCCCCGAACGAACCCGCAACCTGCCGCCCGCTCTCCCAATTGAAGAAGAAAAACGTCTTGTTCTTCCCGTTGTACAGTTTCGGAACCAGCACCGGACCGCCGAGATTCGCCCCATACTGGTTGCGGTTCAACCGCGGCGACTTCGCCCCAGGCACCCGCGGCTGAAAACCGTTCAGCGCCGTAAACGCATCGTTGCGGTTAAACCACCATGCCGTCGAGTGGAACGAGTTCGTCCCGCTCTTCGTCGTCAGGTTCACCTGCCCGCCCGGAGCCCCGCCCACTTCCGCCGAATACGTGCTCGACTGCACCTTGAATTCGTTGATCGCATCCACTGACGGCGAAAACGCGAAGCTGTACGAGTCCAGGTCCATCGCCTCGATTCCGTCGTAGTAAAACCGGTTCTGTGTGTCGCGGGCGCCGTTGGCCGACATGCCTACCGCCTGTCCCACCGAACCCCGCAAACGCCGCACCGTGATCGATCCCGGTGTCCCGGGGTTCACCCCCGGAGTCAGCAGCGCCAACTGCACGAACGACCGTCCATTCAGCGGCAACTCCACCACCTTCTGCGAATCGATCACCGTGCCCACCGTCGCGTTCTCCGTCTGCATCAGCAGCGCGCCTCCCTCCACCGTCACCGACTCCGCCGCCTGCCCGATGGTTAGTTTCACGTCCAGCCGTGCCACCTGGTCCACCGAAAGCGGGAAGCGGCTCACCGACGCCTTCTGAAACCCTGCCGCCTCCACCGTCATTGTGTAGTTGCCCACGGGAACAAACGAAAATTCGTAGCTCCCTTGATCGCCTGTTGTCGCCGTTCGAACGAGGCCGGTATCCGCATTCTTCAGCTCCACGTTCGCGCCTGCCACCAGGGCGCCCGAAGGATCCGTTACGGTGCCGACTACCTTCGCCGTGATCGCCTGCGAAAATGCGCAGGGCGTCAATATGATTGAAGACAGCAATAGCAAGATACGCGCGAGACTCATACCGAAGACCTTAACACTCACTCCCGTCTGTTTCAATGGGTAACTCACTCCCGTTCAGCCCGCTGAACACGCCCCGCCCTTCCTGCCATCCCCAACCCCGCTGGTAGTAAGATATGAGGACATATCTTCTATGGAGGACCAGTCCCCTAAAAAAATCACCCGGCTGCTGGTGGAATGGCGGGGAGGCAATAAGGCCGCGCTCGACGTCCTCATGCCTCTCGTCTATCAGGAACTCCGCAAACTCGCCGACAGCTACCTCAAACGTGAGCGTCAGGACCACACCCTCCAGCCCACCGCGCTCATCCATGAAGCCTACATGCGCCTCGCCGATCAGCGCCTCCCCGAATGGCAGAACCGTTCCCACTTCTTCGGCGTCGCCGCCCAGATCATGCGCCAGGTGCTCGTCGACGCCGCCCGCAAACACCGCGCCGCCAAGCGCGGCTCCGGCTCCAAAACAAGCCTCGAGGAATCTGTTCTCGTCTCCGCTTCCCGCGCCCCAGACCTCGTGGCCCTCGACGACGCCCTTCTCGAACTCGCGAAATTCGACGAACGCAAGGTGCGCGTCATCGAACTCAAGTATTTCGGCGGCCTCACCATTGAGGAAACAGCCGAAGCTCTCGGAATCTCCGACGCCACCGTCTCCAGAGACCTTCGCTCGGCCGAAGCCTGGCTGCGCCGCTATCTGTCCGAAAAATCCTGATGACGCCCGAGCGTTGGCGGCAAGTCGACGACCTCTTCCAACAGGCCGCCGATCTGCCCCAGGAGCAGCGCCGCGCCTTCCTCGAACACGCCTGCGCTGACGACGCCGGCCTCCGCCGCGAAGTCGACCTCCTCCTTGCCCACGATGCCTCCGCCACCGCCCCAGCCCTCGAATCCGCCCTCAAGTCCGGGTTGGACGCCTGGGCCAACCAGGGACGCGACCTCATCGGCCAGCTCGTCGGCCCTTACCGCATCCTCAAACCAATCGGCCGCGGCGGTATGGGCGCTGTCTTCCTCGCCGTCCGCGATGACGACCAGTTTAAAAAGCGCGTCGCCATCAAGCTCGTCCGCGGCGACATGGACACCGCCGTCATCCTTCAGCGCTTCAAACAGGAACGTCAGATCCTCGCCAATCTCCAGCACGCCCACATCGCCCAACTGCTCGATGGCGGCGTCACCCGTGACGGCCTCCCCTACTTCGCCATGGAGTACATCGAGGACGGCATGCCCATCACCGAGTACGCCAAAGCCAACCAGTCTACCATCCCCGTCCGCCTCGAACTCTTCCGCCAGGTCTGCGGGGTGCTTAACCGTTTTGGGGATCGCGACCGGGGACCATGTTGTAGGCCTCAGCGGGTCGCAGAGCGTTGCGAATGCTGGCTTCCAGTTGACCGAGAGTGGGCTGAGCACGGCGGGGGAGATTCTTT
>JADLBG010000169.1 GCA_020847895.1 Bryobacterales bacterium | reverse complement strand
GTGGTGATCTGGTGGCCGCCTTCGACGTCGGCGATGGGGCGCTGGCGGGTCTTGATGCAATCGAGGAAGTTGCGCACGTGGAGGTCGAATTGCTGATCGCTCGAGCCAGGCTCCTTCATGGGCTGCGTCCACGGCACGGGCTTGACGGCGGTATGGCGCACGCCGCCGGTCGAGTGGCCTTTGAACTGCGGCACGGCATTATTCGGGTCGATCTTCATTTCCGGGGTGATGTCGAAGCCGCCGCGGCCGATCACGAGGCTGGCTTTGTGGCCCATGAATTCGAGTCCGGGAACGGGCCTGCCCACGGCGGCTTCGCGCAGCGAGATGGTGGCGGTGAATTCCGGGTATCGGAACACGGCGTCCTGCGTGTCCGGCACCTCGCCGTCGCCTTCGAGGTCCCAGCGTCCTCCCACGCAGGAGACCACGCGCGGACCTTTCACGCCCATGTACCACTGCACGATGTCGATGTGATGCGCGCCGAGGTTGGTCATCTGGCCTCCGGAGTAATCCCAGAACCAGCGGAAATGGTAGAGCGAACGCAGCTTCTGGTAAGGGCGTTTCGGCGCCGGACCGAGCCACATGTCGTAGTCGAGTGCGCTTGGCGGCGCCTCTGGGGGAAAGGCGCCGAAGCCGGGCATCACGTTTCGGGCGGCGATCATGCTGACGTGGTGCACCTTGCCGAGGTAGCCTTCACGCACCAGTTCGCCCGCTTTCTGATAGTGCAATCCGCTGCGTTGCTGCGTGCCCACCTGCACTACGCGGTTGTAGCGGCGCGCGACCTTCACCATCCACTTGCCTTCGTCGATGAATAGCGTCAGCGGCTTCTCGACATAGACGTCCTTTCCGGCGGCGCAGGCCATCATGGTCATGAGGGCGTGCCAGTGATCCGGGGTGGAAACGACCACGGCTTGGATGTCTTTGTTGTCGATGAGCTTGCGGAAGTCACGGTAGCCCTTGGCGCGCGGACCGCAATCCTGCAAGCCCTCCTCGAGGCGGGGCTGGTAGGTTTCCGCCATTGCCGCCATATCCACATCTTTCTGGTTCTTAAAGTCGGAAACATGCTGGCGGCCGATCAGGCCATATCCAATAAAGCCCACCTGTACTCTGTCGTTGGCCCCCATCACTCGCTGATAAGAGGCCGCGGTCAGGGCGGCTACCGCGTTCCGGCGTGTCATCGGCATGGCCGGGATTCTATCATGAATAGCGAGCATGTCTAACTCTTCGATTCCCGCCGATCTTCTCGATTCCGCCGACGCTTCATTGTTTGATATCCGGACGCATGTCCCCGGGCCCAAGGGGATGCTGCCGCTGACCCCCGAGATGCTGCGCGAACGGCCATCGGGCGATCTTTTCGGCTGGACGCAAAACGCGGGAATGGGCTGGGAGCCGTCGCAACTCGGCGGCAAGGAGATTCTACTGCTGAGCACGCATGGCGGTATCCGTGCCGAGGATGGCACGCCGATCGCGCTCGGCTACCACACGGGTCATTGGGAGGTAGGGCTGCTGGTGCAAGCGGCTGCCCGCGAGTTGAAGTCCAGTGGCGCCATCCCCTTTGCCGGCTATTGCACGGACCCGTGCGACGGGCGCAGCCAGGGCACGCCTGCCATGTTTGACAGCTTGCCGTATCGCAACGACGCGAGCACCATTTTCCGGCGCCTGATCCGGTCGCTGCCCACGCGGCGCGGGGTGATCGGGGTGGCTACCTGTGACAAAGGGCTTCCTTCGATGATGATGGCGCTGGCCGCGACGCATGACCTGCCGTGCATCCTGGTGCCCGGCGGAGTCACGCTGGCAGCAGAGGATGGTGAGGACGCCGGCAAAGTGCAAACCATCGGCGCACGTTTCGCCCATGGCGACATCAGCCTCGAGTACGCCGCGGAGATGGGCTGCCGCGCCTGCGGCTCTCCAGGCGGCGGATGCCAGTTTCTGGGCACGGCGGCGAGTTCGCAGGTTCTCGGCGAGGCGCTGGGGATGTCGCTGCCGCATTCGGCGCTCGCTCCGAGCGGGCATCCGATTTGGACCGATATGGCCCGCCGCTCGGCACGCGCCATCCTTCATATGGAGCAGCGCGGCATCCGCATGAAGGACATTCTCACCGAGGCCGCGCTGCACAATGCGATGATCGTGCATGCGGCGTTCGGGGGATCGACGAACATCCTGCTGCATCTCACCGCCATCGCCCATGCGGCGGGATTGAGGCGGCCCACGGTGGATGACTGGTCGCGCGTCAATCGCCAGACGCCGCGGTTGGTGGACGCACTGCCGAACGGCCCGCGGAATCATCCGACAGTGCAGGTGTTTCTGGCCGGCGCCGTACCGGAGGTGATGCTTCACCTGCGCAATGCGGGGTTGCTGGAACTCGGCGCGATGACCGCTACCGGGGCTACGCTGGGCGAATCGCTCGATTGGTGGGAGCATTCCGAGCGGCGCGCGGAATTGCGGCGATTGCTGACGCAGCGGGATGGCGTGGATCCGGATCAGGTGATCTTCTCTCCGGAATCCGCCCGTCAGGCGGGGCTCACATCCACGGTATGCTTCCCCACGGGCAACCTCGCGCCGCAAGGCTCTGTCATCAAGAGCACCTCGATCGACCCTAGCGTGATTGATGCGGGCGGCGTTTACCGCAAACGCGGTCCGGCGCGTGTGTTCCTTACAGAGCCGGACGCCATCGCCGCCATCAAGGGCGGCCGGATCCAGGCGGGCGACATAGTCGTGCTCATCTGCCGCGGGCCCATGGGCGCCGGCATGGAAGAGACCTATCAACTCACTTCGGCGCTGAAATTCCTCGAATTCGGCAAACACGTCGCGCTGGTCACCGATGCGCGGTTCAGCGGGGTCTCCACGGGCGCATGCATCGGACATGTCTCGCCCGAGGCTCTCGCGGGCGGGCCAGTCGGGAAACTGCTCGACGGAGACCAGATCGAGATCCTCGTCGACCGGAATACGCTTGAAGGGTCTGTCAACCTGGTGGGGCCCGATGGAACAGTGGAAGAAGGCTCGCGAATTCTTGCCGCGCGCCCGCCGCGGCCCGATCTTGCTCCCGACGCCGCTCTTCCCGGCGAAACCCGTCTTTGGGCGGCATTGCAGGATGTGAGCGGGGGCACGTGGGGCGGATGCGTTTTCGATACGGAGGAGATACTCCGTGTGCTCGAGGCGGGCAAGCGCGCTCTGGGAAGATGAAGGCTGCCGTGGACGAAATTCTCCGCTATTACGAGGAGGCCTCGGAAGCCGGGCGGCTGTTCGCTGGATCGGGACTTCTCGAGCGTGCGCGGACCGAGGAGATTCTGGAACGGCGCCTGCCGAAGCCGCCGGCGGTGATTCTCGACATCGGCGGGGGACCGGGCGTCTATGCGGGTTGGCTCGCCGCTCTCGGCTATGAGGTGCATCTTCTCGATCCGGTTCCGAAGCACCTCGAGGAGGCGCGCAAGTATCCACTGGCGGGAGTGCGGCAGGGGGATGCACGGGCGCTGCCGTGCGAAGACAACCGGGCCGATGCCGTGCTGCTGCTCGGTCCGCTGTATCACCTGACGTCGCGGCCGGACCGGTTGCAGGCCTTGCGCGAGGCCTGGCGGGTGCTGCATCCCGGAGGCTTGCTGTTCGCCTCGGTCATCAGCCGTTATGCTTCTCTGCTGCACTCGATGGTGGATGGCTTTGTCGATGACGACGCGTTTTGGCCGATATTGCAGCGGGACCTCGTGGACGGGCAGCACCGCAATGACACGGGCCAGCTCAAATATTTCACGACGGCGGTGTTTCACCGCCCGGAGGAGATTCACGCGGAAGCCTCCGAATCCGGATTTTGCGATATCGAAGTGCTCGGAGTGGAAGGTCCGGGATGGTTGGCCAAGGATTTTGAAGAGCGGTGGCGGGATGCGCGCCGGCGGGAGCGTCTGCTCGCGCTGGTGAGGCGCGTGGAACGAGATGCGCCGCTGCTCGGCTGCAGCATGCACCTGCTCGCCGTGGGAAGGAAGCCCTTATGAAAT
>JADLBG010000168.1 GCA_020847895.1 Bryobacterales bacterium | reverse complement strand
GGCGATGAGAAACTCGTGCCCTTTGCGGGCGAACGCATCGCGGATGCGGCCCGTTACGTGAACCGTTTCCGTCGAGTGGATGGCGCGGTAGTGGCAGACCTCGCTCGAAGTGTGAAGCCAGGCGGGCAGGTGGAAGTTGCGGACGAGGATTTCGTTGGCGAGGCCGAGCAGCATGCGATTCTCGTGACCGGCCGCCGTGTTGACCGCCCGCGCGCGGTATTCGGGAAGAGTCATCATCTTACTTGTCAAAGCATACCCTACACAACCGCTCGTGTAGGATAAAAATAGAAGCCCTGATTGCCGCGATAGAACCATCCCGGCCCGGAAATTCTCATGCCAACAAATGAAGTGGATTTGAAGAAGACGGTCAATCTGCCGAAGACCGGCTTCGCGATGAAGGCCAACCTGCCGCAAACGGAACCGAAGCTGCTTGCCCATTGGGCGGAAACGAAGCTCTATGAACGGATCCGCAAGGCAAGCGCGGGACGGCCGCGATATGTGCTCCATGACGGCCCGCCGTATGCCAACGGCCGCATTCACCTCGGGACCGCTTTCAACAAGACTCTGAAAGACTTCATTGTCAAGTCGAAGACCATGGCGGGTTTCGACTCGCCGTATGTGCCGGGATTCGATTGCCATGGCCTGCCAATCGAGATCAAGGTAGACGCCGAACTGGGGAAGAAGAAGGCCTCGATGAGCGCGGTGGAGATCCGGCAGGCTTGCCGGAAGTACGCGCAGAAGTTCGTCGGGCTGCAATCGGAGGATTTTCAGCGGCTCGGAGTGTTTGGCAAATGGGACGACCCCTATCTCACCATGAGCGCCGAATATCAGGCGAAGATCGCGGGAGCGTTCGTTGATTTCTTAGACCAGGGGTACGTGTATAAGGGACTGAAGCCGGTGAACTGGTGCATCCATTGCCGCACGGCGCTGGCCGAGGCGGAAGTGGAGTACGAGTCACACGCGAGCCCCTCCATCTGGGTTCGCTTCGTACTCGCGTCGGACCCGGCGGCGATCGATCCGGCGCTCAAGGGCAGGAAGGTGTACGGGCTCATCTGGACCACCACGCCGTGGACCATTCCGGCGAACATGGCCATCGCGTTCAATCCGCGTTTTGAATACTCCGCGGTGGACGTGAACGGCGATGTCTATCTGCTGGCGCGTGACCTGCTGAAAGAGACGGGGGAGAAGTGCGGCTGGGCAGATCCGCGAGTGCTCGCCACCTTCCCGGGCGCGCGGATGGAGGGAACGGTTTTCCGGCACCCCTTCCTGGAACGCGATTCGAAGGGAATTCTGGCCGATCACGTCACCCTGGAACAGGGCACGGGAGCGGTGCATACGGCTCCCGGGCACGGGCAGGAAGACTATGTCATCGCGCAGCAGTACGGGATCGCCACATACTGCCCGGTGGATGCGAGCGGAGCGTTCTTTGCCGCCGAGGGGGCCGATGGAGTGCTGCCCGAGGAGTTGCTGGGGCAGACGGTGTGGAAGGCGAATCCCATCGTCACCGGCATTCTGCGGGAGCGCGGAGCTCTGCTGGCGGAAAAGCGAATCGACCATAGCTATCCGCACTGCTGGCGCTGCCACAACCCAACCATCTTCCGGGCAACCGAGCAATGGTTTATCGGAATGGAGCGCAACAACCTCAGAAAGAAGGCGCTCGAGGCGATCAGGAAGGTGAAGTGGATGCCTGCCTGGGGCGAGGAGCGAATCTCGAACATGATCGCGACGCGCCCGGACTGGTGCATCTCACGCCAGCGGACGTGGGGCGTGCCGATCATCGTGTTCTATTGCGAGGGTTGCGGAGAGGCGTTGACGGACCGCAAGGTGCTGGACCGCGTGGTGGCGCTGTTTGCCGAACACACGGCCGATGTCTGGTATGCGAGGAGCGCGGCGGAGCTGGCCGGACCGGAGGCGAAGTGCGCCAGGTGCGGCGGCGCGAATTTCCGCAAGGAGATGGATATTCTGGATGTGTGGTTCGATTCGGGTTCGAGCCACCTGGCGGTGCTCAATAAGCGCTATGAGCTCGAATGGCCTTCCGATCTGTATCTCGAGGGCGGCGATCAGTACCGCGGGTGGTTTCACAGTTCGCTGCTGGTGGGAACCGGCCTGCGCGGCGCGGCGCCGTACCGCGAGTGCGCCACTAACGGATGGGCTCTCGATGGAGAGGGCCGGGCGATGTCGAAATCGCTCGGCAACGTGATTCTCCCCGAGGATGTCATCAAGCAGAGCGGGGCGGAAGTGCTTCGTTTGTGGGCGGCGTCGGTGGAATTCCACGAGGATGTGCGCATCTCGCCGACGATCCTGGCGCGGCTGACGGAGGCGTACCGCAAGATGCGCAACACGTTCAAGTACGCATTGGGCAACCTGGCGGATTTCGATCCGTCCAATGATATGGTGGCTGCCGCCGAACAGTTGGAGTTTGACCAGTGGATCCTGTGGCGGGCCGAGAACCTGATTGAACGCTGCCGGAAGAATTACGCCGACTTTGCATTTCACAAGGTGTACCAGGCGCTGTACAACTTCGCGACGACGGACCTGAGCGCGATCTACTTCGACGTAATTAAAGACCGGCTGTACACGGCGGCTCCGAAATCGCTATACCGGCGGAGCGCGCAGACTTCGCTTTACAAGCTGACGAGCCTGCTGGCGCGGCTGCTGGCGCCGCTGTTGACCTTTACCACCGAAGAGGCGTGGCAGCACTTCAAGCGCATGGAGGGGGACCCGGACAGCGTCCATCTGACGCTCTTTCCCGAGCCGTCCTTCGCGACCGAAGGGCTTTCGGCCGCGCAGCGGGAACGGGTGACGAATTGGGACAAGCTGATGCCGGTACGCGACCAGGTGCTGAAGGCGCTCGAGGTGGCGCGGCAGGAGAAGTTTATCGGGGCTCCGTTAGAAGCGCGCGTCCGGCTTCAGGCGGGCAACGGATTGTATCCGCTGCTCGATGAGTACCGTTCACAGCTTCCCGCGCTGTTCATCGTTTCGCAGGTGGCGCTCGAGAACCACGCCGAGGCCGATTTGGCCGTGCATGTGGAGGGGGCTGCCGGGCAGAAGTGCGAGCGCTGCTGGAAGTATTCCACGGCAATCGGCGTGGACCCGGACTTCCCCACGGTTTGCGACTGGTGCTCGGCCGCGCTCAAGGAACTGCGCGGATGATCTCCCGGCCCGCGCGGTTTGGCATCTCGGCGGCGGTGTGGATCCTGGACCGGGTGACGAAATACTGGATCGAACAGAACGTCGGCGCCTGGGATGTCCATGTGGTCATTCCCGGAGTATTCAACATTGTTCACACCCGGAACCGGGGCGCGGCGTTCGGCTTTCTCAACCAGGGAGAAGGGATGTGGCGAACACTGGTGCTGGTGGGTGTGTCGCTGGCGGTCATGGTGTTCGTCGCCATCCAGTTGTGGCGGCTTCCGCGGAACGTGTGGCCGGGTGGGAGCGCGGCTCCCGTCGCGCTGGCGCTGGTTCTGGGCGGCGCCGCTGGGAACCTCTTCGACCGGGCCATGCGAGGGTCGGTGACGGATTTCCTGCAGGTCTTTATCGGCCCCTACGAGTGGCCGAGTTTCAACGTGGCGGACAGTGCGATCAGCATCGGCGCGGGGCTGCTGATCTTGTCCATGTGGCGGGCCCGCGAGCAGACGGCGGTTTGAATGTTCCCGAAGATCTTTTCCATCGGTAGTTTCTTCCTGCCCACCTATGGTGTGCTGGTGACGCTCGGATTCCTGCTTGGGCTATGGGTGACGGGGAAGCTCGCCCGGCGGCAGGGGCTCGACCCGCAGATGACGACCGATCTGGGCATCTACGTGGCTTTGGCCGGGCTGGGCGGCGCCAAGCTGATGATGATTCTCTATGACCTGCCGTATTATGTGAAAAATCCGCTGGAGATCGTCTCGTTCTCGACGCTGCAGGCGGGGGGAGTGTTTTTCGGCGGGCTGATCGGGGCGTTGATTGTGGCGGTATGGTATTTGCGGTCCCGCAAATTGAGCTTCGTCAAAGTGGCGGATGTATTCGCCCCCGGGATTGCCCTGGGGCATGCCATCGGACGGATCGGATGCTTTTCGGCGGGCTGCTGCTGGGGGCAGGAGTGCAAGTTGCCATGGGCGGTGACGTTCAATGATCCGGAGGCGTACAAGCTGGTGGGGGTGCCGCTGGGGATTCCGCTGCATCCGACGCAGCTTTATGAATCGATTGCGGAATTTCTGATTTTCGCGATATTGTACCGGCGCATCCGGCGGCCGCGCCGCCAGGGTGCGGTCATTGGGTTGTACCTTGTGTTGTACCCTACGGCGAGGTTCCTGGTGGAGTTTGTCCGGGCGCATGACCAGGGGAATCCGTTCGGATGGGTGCTGACGGCGGCGCAATGGACGACACTGTTTCTGGTCCCGCTGGGTATGTGGCTGATGAAGGGTCGGCAGCAGGGATCGGCCCCTAGTCTCCAGGGGGGATAACCTTAGTACTCCTGGGGACAAAGTTTGTTCCAGGTTGGGGCGAGGTGTGGCAAGTAGAAGGCCGGCATTGGCTTGGAGCCCGAGTTGGCGAGGAGAATCTAGTACGGCGGTAGGGGGAGTATGGATCTTCGTACGGGAATGCTTAGGATCATCCTTAGGGTGAACTAAGCAAACCTCGGCAATCCACCCCAAGATTCTGCTGATTTCGTCTTCCACCTTCCGGCAGTAAGGTGGATGTTGAGGCGTTTCCGTCCTCAATCCGTACGTCTGGATAGGTTTCTGCCATGCACCCAAGTATTTCCGATCGATCTGCTGAGCGGGAGAAGCGCGGCGGCGCGCCTCGGGAGCGCCGGGTCAGCGAGGCCCGAAGGCGGAGACAACCCGGGCACGCCCTGATGGAGGGCGGGTTGGTGCTGATTCCGTTTTTCGCGCTGTTTTTCGGGATTGTCGACTATGGGATGGCGATCTTTTTGCGAAATACGTTTCAGCATGCCGTTCGAGAGGGCGTGCGGTATGCGGTCACGTATCAGACGGTGAACGCCTCCACCGGGCAGGATGCTTCCATCAAGTCCGTGGTGCAGACAAACGCGATGGGCTTCCTGGACGGGGCGAACGCGAACCTTATCCAGATTCACTACTACGACAAGAATACGCTGGTGGAGACCGGGTCGAACAGTCCTGGAAACATCGTGGAGGTATCGGTGCAAGGCTACCAGTGGGGAGTGGTTGCGCCCCTGTTGCGCAGCGCCAGCCCCATAAGACTCAATGCATTTTCCTCGGACCGCATGGAGGCGCTGCCCGACGGGCAGTTTGCGCCGCCTCCGAGGTAGGCCGAGAGGAGGAAATCGTGGGGGCAAAGATGAACCAAAGCATTCGCGTGACGGAACACCGGCGAAGCCGGCAGCGGGGCAGCAACATCATGGAGTTCGCCCTGTTGAGCATTTTTCTGTTTCCCCTGTTCATGGGGACCATCACCACGGGCATGGGTTTGGGAAAGATGATTCAAACGGCGCAAATCTCCCGTGACGCGGGGCACATGTTTGTGCGGTTGGTGGATTTTTCCCTACCCGCCAACCAGGACCTGATCGTGAGGCTGGCCAACGGAATGAACATGACGCGCGCGGGCGGGAACGGGACGGTCGTCCTGACGCAGGTGCTGATGATTGGGGACGACGAGTGCAACGCGGCGGGGTTGAGCGGAACCAACTGCGCCAACCGTTACTATCCGGTGATCACGCAACGGCTTGTCATCGGGAGCTCTTCCCTTTACACGAGCTCCATTGGCACGCCGAGCGCCAATCTCATTCATGCGGACGGGACGATTGACGTCGCGGACTACCTGAAGGATGTCAGTTGCCGGGCGCTGACGCTGTCGACGAACACCTCGCCGAACCCTTATGTCGGGCTGTTGACACTGAATGCCTCCGAGCGGACATACATATCGGAAGCTTACTTCACCGCGCCGGAACTGGCGTTCCTGAACAACAACCGGCCGGTCAACATCTACGCGCGCAACTATTTCTAAAGGGGCAGACAGAATGAAACCCAATTCCAAACCAATCAGCCGCAAGAAAAAAGGGTTCGTTATCGTCACGGGCGGGGTGATGCTTCTATTCGTCATTCCAATCGTGGGTTTGGCCATCGACGCGTCGTTTCTGTTTGCCGTGAAGGCACGGCTGCAATCGGCGACGGACGCGTCGGCGCTGGCGGCGGCGCGGTCGCTGTCGGTCGGTCTCACGATGGCGGAACAGCAGGGCGCGGCGGTTTCGCGCGCCCAGGCTTTCTTTGCCGCGAACTATCCACCTGGATTGTTCAACACGACCAGCCGGAACTTATCGGTGGATGTGGCGGAGACGGGGTTCCGGACGCGTACGGTGACGGTAACCGCCGCGGTGGATTCGCCGCTGTTTTTCATGCGAATTTTGGTCAACTCGCCGACTACGATTGTTTCCGCCACCGGAAAGGCGTCCCGGCGCGACGTGAACGTCATCCTGGTGTTGGACCGCTCCGGATCCATGAACAGCAACGGCGGCTGTCCGGCGATGCGAAACGCCGCCAAGGGTTTCGTGAACCTGTTCGCCAACCAGCGTGACCGGCTGGCGATGATTACCTTCGGCATCTCCTACGCTCTCAGCTATCCGGCGAACATGAACTTCAAGACCAGCAGTCCGACGCTGCCGGCGGTGATCGACACGATTACATGCAGCGGCGGTACGGGGATTGCGCAGGCATTATTCAAGGGATACGAGCAGATCGCGCAAATCAATGAACCGGGGGCTCTCAACGTGATCCTGCTCTTCACGGACGGCGTGCCGAACACGGTCACCGCCGATTTTCCCGTGAACAGGCTGGATACAAGCCGCGTGGCCGACAACGCCACCCTGCCCCAATCGCCGAAAAACAGCCGCTGCTACGACTGGAATAATAATCAGCGTTGGACGAAGGCTTCCCCATATCTTGGCCAGCAGAATCCAAGCTGGAATCCGACGAACGAGTTCTTCCGCGGGGCGGTTTATTCCCAGGAGGGGCTTTCGGGCGGCGGCAACACGCTGATGGGCGTCGTTCCGTACATCGCCCCCGGCTTCACTGATCCTTCCGGCGTGGTCACTTACGCCTACAACTCCGCTGTAAATCCGCCTACGCAGTATAGCTCTCCGAACTTCACTGGTGACTGCTGGTTCCAGGGTGGAAGAGGACACAACACCAGCAGCCAGGGGACCGGCACCGGGCATGTGCAGTACGACATTGCTTACTACCCTGACACCGACACGTATGGAACGCCTCTTCGCAGCGCGGACAACTTCGTGCCGGTGAACAATTTCCCAGGCTCAAACCCGTACGCGGGAAAAATTGACGTGCGCGACAAGACAAACATGATGAACGCCGCGATCGCCGCGGCGGACAACGTGGGGAAGCGAATCCGCAACCGGGACCTGGCGGCCAATGTGAACACCGTCGTTTACACCATCGGACTCGGCGAAACACAAGCCAATCAGGAAACGCTGCTGAAGCGCATTGCAAACGACGCCGCCAGCCCCATCTACGACCAGAACAAGCTCGAAGGGCTTTACGTCTATGCACCGACGGCCGCCGATCTGAACGCGGCGTTTGTCCGGATCGCGGCCGAGATTCTGAGGTTCACGCACTAGAGAGGCACGAGAGCATCGTCCCGCAGGTCTCCCGGCAGGGTAGCGGCTCGCTTAGGCCGCTTTTCCTGCCGGGCTTGTTTTTGGCCGTTCCGCGGACCAAATCGCAGGTACCATTGGTGACTGAACCGAAGCACCATGCGAATTGGGACCTCCGCCGCATTGTTGATTCCATTCCCATCGGCGAGAAAGGAGCATGACACTTTTCCGGTTCTTTCTCCTGGCGGTTCTCCTGAGGCTTTATCCGGCGTTATTGGCGGAGATGCGGGAGGGGGCAGTGGGTTCGACCGGGTGGAGCGAAGAGACGCGGTGTGGGACGGCGCATCCGCCGGCCAAAGATCCGGGAAGAAGCTACGATGCATTCCCGGCAGCGGGGCCGGTGGACCCGTTGTGCCAGAGGGCTTACGTAAATATGGCGAAGGTGCGCAATTTTCAACGGCGGTTTGCCGAAGCGGAACGGGCGGCGCGGCAGGCGGTGGAGTTGAGAAAGCTGGATCCGCAGGCGCGATTCGAGTTGGGGGTAGCGCTCGCCGGGCAGAGGCGGAACCTCGAGGAAGCGGCGGACAACCTCCGAATGGTAGCGGCGGAAATCCCCGAGGCCCATTTGGAGCTCAGCCGGTTGTTTCTCGAGGAGGGCAACTTCGAGTTGGCGATGCGCGAGTTGCAGGCGTTTCGGAAGTTCGGGAGCCCGGCCGGAGCCGGTCAGCTCTTGGCAAAGTAAAGTGAGGTGGCGCGCTCAAGATCGGCCTTGGTCATTCTGGGGGGCCGGTTCTCATACCGGCCGATGGAGACCAGAATGTTACAAATATCGTTGGGATAGCAGGCGCGCAGTTCGGTGCGGCCTTCACGGAGACAGAGCTTGCGGAGGTATTCGGAGCTGTCCGGCTCACAAGGGATATTCTTCAAACCGACGACGCGGTTGAAGATCTGGTCAAAGCTGTGGGAATCGACGGCCTCGACGAATATCTTGTTATGAATGCGGCGTAGAAAGGCTTCGTCGGCAAGATCGGCGGGATCGAGGTTGGTGGAGAAGACCACCATAAGCTCGAAGGGGATCTGGAACTTGACGCCGTAGCGGAGAGTCAGGTAGTCGACGCGGCGGTCGAGGGGGACAATCCAGCGGTTGAGCAGATCGCGGGGGCTCATGAGCTGGCGGCCGAAGTCGTCGATGATGAAGATGCCGTTGTTGGCTTTCATCTGCAAGGGGGCGGCATAGATTCCGCTGGAATCATCGAGGCGAAGTTCGAGCATGCTGGGGATGAGTTCGCCGCCCACGACGATGCATGGCCGCCGGCAAAGAACCCAACGCGGATCAATCTCGGGGTCTTCCATCTCGAGGCGTGTGTGGACCACGGGATCATAGAGCGAGATGATCTGGCCGTCTACTTCCACGGCGAAGGGAATGAGGACGGCGTCCTGATACACGCGAAGCATGCGTTCGGCAAGGCTGGTCTTGCCATTTCCGGTGGGGCCGTAGATAAAGACCGAGGTTTGCGAGATGAGGGCGGGGCCGAGCTGGTCGAGCATGCGGTCAGAGATGATCATGTCGGAGAAGGCGCCGCGTAGCACGCGGCGGTCCACCTGGACATTGGCGGACTGCATTTTCGTGGCCATGTGGTAGTCCTTGAGGGACACCGGGCAGGCGCCCGCGTATTGGGAGAGTTGGAAACGGTCCGAGGCGAGTTGCTTTCCGGCGCTTGTAAGCTGGATATTGTAATCATTCCCATTCATGCCGCGGACATCGACGAGTTGCTGCTGGCGGAGCTGGCGGAAGACCAGGTCGACAATCGGTATGGAGAGCCTCAGCTTCTGGCCGAGCAGCGTCAACGTGCTGAACCCCTCGAGCAACAGCCGGCGCAGCACCAAATCAGTGACCAAAGAAAGCTGGATTCCCAGATCGTCCAAAGTCTGCGGAACGGCTGGAGCGAAGGCGGAATGAACCGCGGTGGTGGACATAGTTCTCCTTGCTGCTCGTACTATCGGCAGGCGGGCGGCTGGAGTTTATCCACGCGGCGACGCCCTCGAGCGTCATTGTCAATGGTGAGGCGTCCGCTTTCTATCCTCTGTTTGGCGTTGTGTGCGGGAATGGTGTGTTTGGGCGGCGAAAGCGCAAGTTCGCTGGCGAAGAGAGCACGAAAAGCGGAAAAAGCCGGGGATGCCGTAAAGGCGTATCTCCTGTACGCCGAGGCGGCCGCCGCGGATCCGAAGAACCATTCCTATTGGGTGCGGAGCCAGGCGCTGCGAACCCGTGCCATGAGGGAATCAAAGACAATGCCGGCATCGCTGACCGAATTGCCGCCGCCCGTAGAGAAGAAAGAGGAGGGCAAGCGGCCGGAGTTCCTGGTGGGGACGAACATCACCCGCGAGGAAGTGGAAGAATCGCGGCGTCCGCTTCCGCCGGAAGAGTTGAAGGGAGTTCCGGGGAAGAAGAGTTTCGACGTGAAAGCGAATGCGCGCACGCTGTTTACAAAGGTAACGCAGAGCTTCGGCCTGGATCTGGTGTTCGATGCCGACTACCCGGAGGCTGGACCCACAATCCGCTTCCAACTGAACGACGTGGACCTCCGCACGGCGCTATATGCGCTCGAGTCGGCCACATCGTCCTTCGCCGTGCCCCTGAGCGGGAAACTGCTGATGATCTACAAGGATACGCAGCAGAAGCGGACGGAAGCCGAGCCGAACATGGCGGTGACGTTGTCGATTCCGAATCCGGTGACGGTGCAGGAGGCGCAGGAACTGGCGCGGGCCGTGCAACAAGTGTTGGAAATCAAGCGGTTCGCCGTGGACGGGGGACAGCGGCTGGTGTTGATCAGGGATCGGGTGGGGAAAGTACGGACAGCACAGGCGTTGTACGAGCAGTTGCTGACGTTGCGGTCCCAGGTGATGGTGGAGGTGGAGCTGGTGGAGCTGTCGGAGAGCCATGAATTGCACTATGGCTTCAGCCTGCCGACAGCGACCGCGATCGCCTTCCTGGGACGGAAGGGGACGCCTACGCGCGGGCTGCGGATGTTTCCCAACTTCGTGCCGGGATACACGAAATTTCTGGTGGCCGGCGGCGGGTTTTCTACTATCGCGCTGGCGATTTCCAATGCGACGGCATTTGCCAGCGTCGCCAACGGGCGGGCGGTGTCACTGTTCAAGACGGAGATACGGTCGCTCGATTCGCAGGAGGCAACCATTCATATCGGGGACAAGTATCCAATCGTTACCCAGCAGTTCATGGGAACGGGCGGAATATCTCCGTATGCGACGCCCTCTACCTTTAACTTCGAGGACCTGGGGTTGGTGCTGAAGTTGACGCCGCGGATTCACAGTTCGCGGGAAGTGTCGCTGCAGGTGGATGCGGAATTCAAGGTGCTGGGAAGCAGCAGCTACAACGGAATTCCGGTGATCCAGAATCGCAAGTTCGCCTCGACCGTAAGGTTGAAGGAAGGGGAGGACGCGGTGCTTGCGGGGCTGATGTCGGTTACGGAAGCGCGAAATATTTCCGGGTTTGCGGGCTTGGCTTCGGTGCCTGTGCTGAGCCAGCTATTGACGGAGCGGACGGTATCGACGCAGTCGGGTCAGGTGCTGGTGGTGATCAAGCCGCACATCATCGATAGCGCCCCGTCGGAGACCATCACGAAAGCTATCTATACCGGAAGCGAGGGACGCTGGAACACGCTTCCTTCGAGCCAGACACGATAGGATGACTTCATGGAGTATCCGATGCGCATTGCGGGCGAGCCCGCCGCTTCCGCCCACAGGCTGGAGGTGCGGCTTCCCTACGACGGGACGACGGTAGGGACCATTTTCGAAGCCGGCCTCGAGCTTGTGGACGCGGCCGTGAAGGCGGCAAAGGCCGCGGGCGGCGCGATGCGGGAGATGATCCTGGACGAACGGGCGACGATTCTGCGCAAGGCCTGTGACCGGCTGCTTGAAAGGAAGGAAGAGTTCGCCAAGGCGATCAGCTCGGAATCGGGCAAGCCGATCAAGGAGGCGCGGATGGAGGTGGACCGGGCGGCGCTGACGCTGCTGTTCTCCTCAGAGGAGGCGCACCGGCTTCACGGAGAGGTGGTCCCGATGGACGCCTCGCCCGGCGGGAGGGGCCACATGGCGATGACAGTACGCGAGCCGGTAGGAGTGATCGCGGCCATCACGCCATTCAACTTCCCGCTGAATCTGGCGATGCACAAGATTGGCCCGGCGCTCGCCGGGGGGAACACGGTGGTCCACAAGCCGGCTTCGACGACGCCGATCAGCGCCATCATGATGGCGGACGTGTTCACCGAATGCGGACTGCCCAAGGGCGCGCTGAACGTGATCACCGGTCCTGGCGGCTCCATCGGGGAGCACCTCTGTTTTCACAAAGACGTAGCGATGATCACGTTCACGGGGAGCCCGGAAGTGGGTTTGCGGCTGCGGAACCTGGCGGGAATGAAGCGCGTGACGCTCGAGTTGGGGAACAATTCGGCGGTGATCGTGGAGGGCGATGCGAACCTGGAGGAGGCGGCGGCGCGGTGCGTGGCGGGGAGCTTCGCGCACTCCGGGCAGGTGTGCATTTCGGTACAGCGGATCTTTGTCGAGGAGACGGCGCGGAGCGAGTTCATGGACCGCATGGTGGAGTTGACGGAAAAGCTGAAGCTG
>JADLBG010000167.1 GCA_020847895.1 Bryobacterales bacterium | reverse complement strand
TGGTCCTGCACCTCGCGCGTCACCACGGATTACAACACGCTCAAGGCCATGAAAGAGGCCGGCGCCCGGCTCATGATCGTCGGCTACGAAACCGGCGACCCGCAGATTCTCAAGAACATCAAGAAGGGCGCTACTATTGACATGGCGCGCCGCTTCACCGAAAACGCCCACAAACTCGGCCTCACCATCCATGGCGATTTCATTGTCGGCCTGCCCGGAGATACCCATGAATCCATCCGGCGCACCATTGATTTCGCCAAATCGCTCGACACCGAAACCATCCAGGTATCCATCGCCCACCCCTACCCCGGAACGGAATTCTTCGATTACGTCAAACAGAACAACCTCATCACCATCGATTCCATGACCGATGAGCAGGGCCACCAGCTTCCCAACATCCGCTACGAAAATCTCGACCGCGCCGAACTGGTGGATTGGGTGGAACGCTTCTATGGCGAGTATTACTTCCGCCCCAAAGCCATCTGGCGCGTGGTGCGCAAAGCCATCTTCAATGGGGAAGAGCGCCGCCGCCTGCGGAAGGAAGCCCGCGAGTATCTCGCTCTCCGGTCCAAACGCAGGCAGTTCGTGAAAGATCAACGGGCCGCCGCTGCCCGCGCCTGATGCGCAAGACCGTCGCCGTCACCGCCGTCGTGGTGGTTTCCAACGTCGCCGGGAATCTCTTCTTGAGCTTCGGAATGAAATCCCCGGCGGGCATGCTGAGTCCCTGGATCGCCGCGGGTGTTCTGCTCCTCATTCTCTGGACCCTCACCCGCATGACCCTGCTCAGTTGGGCGGACCTCAGTTTCGTCCTTCCGGTTACCGCCATCGGATATCCGCTGTCCGCGCTCGCCGGCAAGCTCTTTCTTTCTGAACAGATTACCCCGCAGCGCTGGGCGGGAACCGCGCTCATCGTCGCCGGAACCGTTCTTGTGGGCCTCACCATGCCCCCCAGTAAGGAGCGCTCATGAAGTGGCTGCTGCTCGCCTGCGTGGTCGGCTCCACCGTCGCCAGCGACTTGCTGCAATCCTTCGAAATGAAGCGCCATGGCGAGGTGCGCGACTTCCGCCCCACGGCCATGGGACGCGTCCTCGCCGCAGTCTTCCGCAGGAAACTGTTTGTTCTGGCGGTTGTCTTCATGGCCGTCTCCTTCTTCTCATTCCTCCAGCTCCTTACCGTCGCCGATCTCAGTTTCGCCGTCCCCGCCACCGCCGCCACTTTCGTCGCCGAAACCTTCCTTGCCCGCCTCCTCTTGAAGGAAACCGTCGCCTGGCAGCGCTGGACGGGCGCCGTTCTGGTAGCCTGCGGAGTGTTCCTTCTCGCTCTGTGATGTGGATCTGGCTTCTCTATCTCGTCTGCGCCATCGCCGCGGGCTATCAGTTCACGGCCTTTCTCGCCGTGCTCCGCCATCTTCTCTCACGCGAACCCCGTGCTTCTTCGCTGCCCTCCGTATCCATCCTCAAGCCCGTTCATGGCCGTGATCCTTTCTTCGAACAGGCCATCGGCTCCCATACCCTCATCGACTACCCGAATTACGAAGTTCTCTTCGCCGTCAACAGCCCGGGCGACTCCGCCATCCCTGCCGTCCGCGCCCTCCCGGGAGTCTCTCTCTACGTCTCTCCGCACAACCCCCCAAACGCCAAGGTGGGCAATCTCATGGAACTCATCCGCCACGCCCGCGGCGAAATCTACGTTGTCAATGATGGGGACATCCGCGTCCCGCCGGACTACCTCCGCCGTGTCACCGCCCCGCTCTCCGACCCTCGCATCGGTCTCGTCACCTGCCTCTACCGTCCCGTCCCCCTCGGCCTACCCGCCACGTGGGAAGCCCTCGGCATCGCCACCGAATTCGCCCCCAGCACCCTCGTCGCCCCACTCGTCGGGATCAATGAATTCGGCCTCGGCTCCACGCTCTGCTTCCGCGCCGCCGACCTCGAAGCCGCCGGAGGCTTCGCCCCCATCGCCGATTACCTCGCCGATGACTACCAACTCGCCCGCCGCCTCACCCGCGGACTCGGCAAGCGCGCCTGCATGTCGAAACTCGTCGTCGATACCGGCATCGGATACCCCTCCTGGCGCGCCGTCTGGCGTCACCAGGTTCGCTGGGCCCGCACCATCCGCGTCTCGCGGGCCGAATACGCCGGCCTGCCCGTCACCCATGCCGGACTCTGGGCGCTCCTCGCCGCCCTCGCCGGTCTCTGGCCTCTCGCCGCGACGCTCGCCGCCCTGCGCATCCTCACCGGTTTCACCGGCGGCTTCCTCCTGCTCCGCGCGCCCATCGCCGCTGCCCTCCCGCTTATCCCGCTCTGGGATCTCTGGGCCTTCGCCGTCTGGATGGCGGGCCTTCGCGGCAGCGAGATCGTCTGGCGCGGCCGCGTCATGCGCCTCTCGCCCGACGGTAAACTTTCCCCCCGGCCTTAGCCCACCGCCGCGATCTTCATCGGCAGATCCTGCGATCCCGGCGTCATGTCTCCTCTATGGATCTGAAAAATCTGTCCGCTCACACTCGTGTAAGTGTAATAGCTCTCCCACAATCCCGGATTGTGCCCCGCGGTGGATTCCACCACCTTCACCGCGAAGGACGGCTTCCCCTTCGGTCCCGGCGCGTCTATCCGCTCATTTGGCTCCGTGATGACAATATGCCCTGCCACCGACCCCGGCCCTCCCTTGATGATGGCGCCGCTGTTGTTTACCATCGCCATGACGTACATCCAGCCCGTTTGGATCTGGCCCCAGTCAGTCAGCAGTTGCTTCCCATCGAAATATCCGGAAATCCATGCATCCGGCCCCAGTTCCCAATTCCGGACACCAAGATCCGTCCACGGGTGCCCCTGCTTTTCATGCCACAGGTAATTGCCTACAAATCCATTGCAGTCCAGTCCCAGCGCCGCCGCCGCGTAACCTTGCAGCCCGAGATCCTTCGTCAGCCCCCAATGATGCGCCAGTTGCAGCACGATCTGGCAATGCTCCGGGCAGCCTTTGCCGAGGAACACATAGTGCGTCAACTCGCCCCAGTCACGTTCCCCATATACCTCACCCACGATCTTCGCCCCCGTCTTGTCCACCAGCACCTTGTCCGCATTGGTCCCGGTGA
>JADLBG010000166.1 GCA_020847895.1 Bryobacterales bacterium | reverse complement strand
CGGGGCAGCGTGGAGGCGGGAAAACTGGCGGACCTGGTTGTGGTGGACAAGGACTACATGAGTGTGCCGGCGGACGAGATCAAGGACCTGCGGCCGGTGATGGTGGTGATCGACGGGAAGGTGGTCCGGGAGTAGGCGCGGCTGGCATGCGGCTTCCTTAGCGCAATTTTTGAGGCACCTGAAATTCAGGTCCGGCGTACATAAATTCTTCCGCTTGTTTGTAAGGAGAATCCCTGGCGGAGATTTCGGCGAGTTTGCGGACGTTGATTTCGACTAGTTTGTTGACGGCGGCGTCATCGGCTGTTTCGAGGAGGGGGAGTTTGCGTCCCGTATCTTCCAGGCGCCGGCGGATACGCATAGCCATGCTGTAGTTGATGGTCTTCAATGCCTGGGCGGCGCGAAGCTTCTTATCAAACGTCGGCGCGATGCTGACCACTTTGGGCTGGGGAGTGAAGGTGGCGGTGCTTTCCGCTTCGCGGCGGCGCGGGTCAAAGGGCTGGGCGTAGTAATAGAGTTCGCGAGTGACGTGAGGTTGGAGGCCGGCCTTGGCGAAGGGGAGTTGGAAATTAGGGAGAGCCGCCGCTTGCCGCGCTTCCTCGGCGGCGAGTCCGGTGTAGAAGCGATCGAGCACTTCGTCATATTCGGCGTAGGGATTGGGGATGAACAGGACGTCGGGCTTGAGCAGGCGGATGTAGAAGAGGATGCGGTCGCGAATCTCCGTGGGCGACACTCCGCCGAGTTCATCGGCGCGATAGCCGAGTGAATGCACCTGCGTAATACCGAGGATCTTCGCCGCCTGCTCGACTTCGGCTTTCGTGCGCGACGCGGTCTCCTCGGGCGGCAGGCGCCAGGAGTCCTTGTCGTCATTGGTGACGCGTACGAGAATGGCGCGATCGCCGCCGGCGACCATGGCCGAGATGGAACCTCCAGCGGCGAGGATGAAGTCAGAGGCATCGGCTGTGACGACGAGAACGTTTTTCGCGCTGGCTATGGAAACGAACAACAGGAAGAGAACAATCATCATTTCACCGCGTTGGTTGAGATGTAGTCTTTAAGACCGGGAAGATAGTCGAATTCATCACGATACCAATAGACCTCGGCGTAGCGCACGCCGTTTTCCGCGCCGCGCTTGCGGGAGATCCAATCCATGTACCACTCTTCGATGAGCACCGCCGTCTCCTCGTCGGTCTTGCCTTCGAACTCGGGGACGGTGAGATTTTCGGCCCTTAGCTGCTGGCGGATATTGCGCGCCATGGAGGGGTGAGCGTAGACATTGAGGTGGGTTACGTAGGCTTTCTGCTTGCGCTCAACCTGGCTCTTCGTGAGTTCCATGGCGACGTTCGGATGGTGGCCACGTCCGTAATCGACGCGGGCTTTGAGGAAAAGATAAGGGACGCGATAGGGCTCCAGGCCGAGGGCGAGATGTTCGGGATGGACGTTCGGAAGTCCGGCCATCCAGACGGCCTCCGCGACGGCGCGAGCAATTTTGCGATGATCCGGATTGCGGTCATAGTGGCCCCATGGATCGTGGCTGAGCACGACGTCCGGACGGTGTTTGCGGATGAGGAGGATCAATTGAGCGCGAAGTTCCTGCAGCGGGATGGAGTCCATGTAGTCGTTGCGCCAGTTGAGGCTGTAGACGCCCTTCATTCCCAGGATGCGCGTGGCGGCTTCGGATTCGCGGAGGTTGATCATGTCATTGAGCGGATAACCGCTGGCGCCGTCCTTTTCGTCGTTGGAAGCGCGGACGTACCAGGATTCGTAGCCGGCGTCCGTGAACCTGGCGATAAGGCCTCCCATGCCGTAGTCCGTCGTGTGGTCGTCGTGGTGCGGTTCAATGACGAGAAGAATGTGACCCGGCGGAATCGTTCCAAGAGGCAACGGGGCCGCGGCGAGAGCGGGAATGACGAGGGCGAGCAGCAGGATCTTCATTTGGGCCTCGCGTTGGTTTCGAGATAATCCTTGAGTCCGGGGATGTCGTCCCATTCGCCGACGGCGTAGAAGAGTTCCGCGAAAGTGACTCCGGCGCGCTGGCCGGCTTCGCGGCTGGGAGTTTCCATGGAGAGGCGGCGCGCCTCGGGGTTGGCTGGATTGCCGCGGACGTTCTTGTGCGACCAGAAGGCGTCGGTCTTGCGGCCGAGTTGGGCCTGGTTGAATTCCATGGCGATGTTTGGGGTGTGTCCCTTGCCGTAGTCTTCGCGCTGCGCGTAGTAGATCCGCGGGACGCGGAAGGGCTCGAGTCCGGCGGCGAGGTGTTCGGGGTGAACGTTGGGGAGTCCGGCCATCCAGACCGCTTCTCCGACGGCGCGCGCCACGCGTTTGTGGTCGGGGTTGCGGTCATAGTGTCCCCATGGATCCCAGGACATGAGGACATCCGGCCGGTACTTGCGGATGAGGAGAATGTATTGGGCGCGAAGCTCCTTGAGCGGCGCCGAGGACATGTGATCATTGCGCCAGTTGAGGCTGATGACTTCCTTCATGCCCAGGTGACGGGCGGCCTCCTGGGATTCCCGCAGATTCACTTGATCGTTGGGCCCCCACTCGCGGCCGTCCTTTTCGTCGTTGGTGGTGCGGACGTAATAGCCGGACCAGCCGGCGTCGGCGAGGCGGGCGATGAAGCCGCCGAACCCCCACTCCCACGTGTGATCGTCGTGGTGAGCGAGGATGACGAGGAAGGTTTTGCCCTTCGGGAGTTGACCGAGCGGCACGGGGTCCGCTGCCTGCAGGACGGAGGCAAAGAGAAGGATGGCTAGTCCGTGATACACTTTTCGCATTCCTATGCGCCACGCATGGCTGTTATTTTTCGTACCGGTATTGATGATCGCGCAAACCGAGCGCCGCATTCTAGTAGTTTCCGCTTCCACCGGAGATTATATCTATGGAGCGGGGGGGACGTTGGCACGCTACATCCGGGAGGGATGGCGTGTCGATGTAGCGGTGTTCGCCAACGGGGAGAAAATGTCGCGGGGATTGAGTCCCGCGCAGACGCGGCTGGCGAATGTGGAGGAAGGGAAAGCGGCGGCGAAACTGCTGGGAGTTCATGATGTGGTGATGATGGACGACAAGAGCGGGGAGTTGGGGCAGGTGTCTTCGACGGAGATGCGCGAGCAACTGTTTGCGCTGATCCGGGGGATGAAGCCGCGGATTCTGTTCATTCCCGATCCCTACGTGCACTATCAGGCGGACGGTGACATTCGCTGGACGGGACGGATGGCAGAAGAGGCATGGGGGTACAGCGGCGGCGGCACGTTCGGCAACGAACTGACGCGCATGGGACTGAAGCCTTACGGCGTGCCCGAGATTTATTACTACTCGCCGTACCGGCCCTACCGGAAAGGGGAAGGCGGCGAGGTGGAGAAGGCACGGTTCGTGAGCCGGGACATTGCGGCTACGCTCGAGCAGAAGATCACAGCGGCCGAGCTGCTGCTCACCAGCAATCGGACACTGGCTTCGTTGCGCAAGGGCGAGGCGGATGACACAGGCGGGCGGCGGTACGCGCGGGAGTTTCTCACGGAGATGGCTGAGACGGTGGGGAAGAAGCATGGATTGGAGTATGCCGAAGAGTTCAACCACGTCGGCTCGTCGAGCGCCGCGCCCGGCATTGCGGAGCGCTTTGTGGCCCGTCCGGAGACGGCGAAGGGCTCAGTGCTGGTGGTGACTCCCTCGATGCGCGATTGTCTGTTCGGCGCGGGCGGCACACTGGCGCAGATGGCCGCGGAAGGCCGCGCCGTGTATGTGGCGGTATTCGGGAATGAAGAAAAGCTATCCAAGGGGCTGGGGCCGGCGGAGACGCGCATTGCAAACAACAGAGAAGGAGAAGAGGCCGCCAAGGCGCTGGGCTTGCGTGAAGTGATCAACCTGGGACACAAGAGCGGGGAGTTGGGGTCGCTATCATCAAGCGAGTTGCGGAACCAGGTAATGGCGTTGACACGGCTCTACAAGCCGGAGATCCTCTTTTTCCCCGACTGGTATGTACACTACCAGGATGACAACGATATCTACCGCGTGGGCCGCATGGCGGAGGAGTCGCCGTATGGAGGATCGAGCCTGTTTCTTCAGGAGATGAGCTATCTGGGGTTCCCCGGAACGGCCGCGCGGCAATACTATTTCTTTGTGCCCTACCGGCCTTATCGCGCCGGAGAAGGCGGAGAGGGGCAGGCGGTGATGAAGCAGGTGGAGATCGGGGCAGTATTAGAGAAAAAAATTGCCGCGATTCGGAAGATGAAGACAGCGAACGCGGAATGGGCGGCGTTGCTGTCGGCGCGTGCCGGGCGGCCGCTCGATGCGGACGAACTGGTGGGCGCCTTCCTCACGGAACTGGCATCGACCGTCGGCCAGCGGCACGGGATGAAGTTTGCCGAGGAGTTCAACCATTTACGGCCGGTGACGGGACTGCCGGCGCACGTGCGGGAAAGAGCGCGCTGATTTGCGAATCACGGATGTTCGAGCGACAACAGTATCCGTGCCGTTGGAGGCGCCGTTGCGGCATGCCAACGGCTGCCACTGGGGGCGGTTCGTACGCACCATTGTCGAGGTGGAAGCTGATAACGGCCTGATCGGTTTGGGCGAGATGGGCGGCGGAGGCGAATCGGCGGAAGCCGTGTTCCGCGCGATGAAGCAATACCTGGTGGGGCACGATCCGGCGCGTATCGAGGAGATGCGATTTCGTATCGCGAACCCGACGGCGTCGCTTTACAACAACCGTACCCAGGTGCTGGCCGCTATCGAGTTTGCGTGCCTGGACATTCTGGGCCAGGCATGGGGCGTGCCGGTGTCCGAAATTTTGGGCGGACGCCTCCGCGACCGCGTGCCGTTCGCCTCTTACTGTTTCTTCCGATATGCGAATGCCGCGGGGGAAGGAGAGGTGCGCACGATCGAGCAGGTGGTGGCGAATGCACGGGCGCTGAAGAAGCAATACGGGTTCACATCGCACAAGATGAAAGCGGGTGTCTTCCCGCCCGATTATGAACTGGAGGCGTTCCGCGCGCTTGCCGCGGAGTTTCCGGGTGACAGTGTGCGTTTTGATCCGAATGCGGTGTGGTCCGTGGAAGAGGCGATTCGCTTCGGACAGGGGATTGAGGATCTGCGTAACGACTATCTGGAGGATCCCACGTACGGGTTGAACGGGATGCGGCGCGTGCGGGAAAAAGTGCGCATGCCGCTGGCAACGAACACCGTGGTGGTGAATTTCGAACAACTGGCGGCGAATGCGCTCGATACGGCGGTGGATGTGATTCTGCTCGATACCACGTTCTGGGGCGGGATTCGCGCGTGTGTGAAGGCAGCGGGTGTTTGCGAAACGTTTCAGCTCGGGGTGGCGGTACATTCGTCGGGGGAACTGGGGATTCAACTGGCGACGATGCTGCACCTGGGGGCGGTGATTCCGAACCTTTCCTTCGCCGCGGATGCGCACTACCATCATCTGACCGGCGATATTATCGAGGGCGGGTTGATGCGGTATGAGGATGGAATGATTCGCGTGCCTACGGATCCGGGGTTGGGCGTGAAGTTGAATCGAGATAAGGTGCGCGAGTACCACGAACATTACCGGCGGCTGGGCGGGTATCCCTACGATCAGGACCCGCTGCGGCCGGGGTGGGCTCCGATTATCCCGAATGACCGGTGGGCGGATCCGCGGGATGACCGCAGACCGCATATGCCGCGTTAGCGCGCGGGAAAGGCGGCGACGTTGCGGACGGTGAATGGATCTCCATTCGAGAACGTGCCGTCGAAGCGGAGGTAGCGGATTTCGGCGGGCGCGAAGATGTCGGTTTTCGTGCCGCGCCAGGCGCCGTGCCGGCGATCGGCGAGGGGTTGCCAGTGTTCGCCATCGAGCGAACCTTCGACGGCGTAGTGCGCGTAGGGGGCGGGTTTCCTGTGCCAGCGCGGGTCGCTGTAATCGATGAACGCGGGCAAGTCGTAACTGACAGTGTCAATACGCACAGGGGCAGGGAAGCGGATGAGGTTGGCGTCGCGGCTTTCGGCGGGGACGAGATTTTCGCGATTGGCGGGTTTGGCGCGCTGGAGCAGGTAGAGCAGCGTGCGGCGGTAGATTTCTCGGAAGCGCGCGCCATCGGGGCTGGCGAGGATGTTGGGGAAATTCTCACCGCAGACCATGGCGAGGCGTTCGTTGCGGTGGACGGCGACGCCGATGCGATGGAGCGGCGTGGGGTCATAGGCATCCACCATGAACTCGCGCTCCTCGGGCGCGGCGCGATCGGAGCGCACGAGGATATCCCAAGCCTTGGGCTCGTAGGCGAAATCCACTTCGCCGCCCCACGGGCCGGGCACTTCGTCGCCAGGCTTCAGATTCATTCCCCGCAAAATAGGATGGGAGGCATCGGCGATCACCGCCTTGCTGCCGGGAATCCAATAGCCGACCGATGTATGAAACACGTTGAGATAGTCGAGAGCGCTGCCGGCTGTGGGATTGAGAACAGGCGCGTCGGGCGGCGCGTCCGGGGGAAGCAACGCCGGGGATTTGAAGCCGCTTGGTTGATCACTGAGGTGGGTCCAGACGTGGCCGCGCTGCCAGATGTAGCGCGGCTCGGCAAGGCTCGGCAGGTAATCGACGATAACGGCGAAAGAATCGCCGCCGTGAATGAGCACACCGCCGCCGCGGCCGAGGTACTCCTGAAAGCGGAGGAAGCTTTCCTTGGTGGTGAACTCGGAGTGGTTGCCGATGAGAACGAGGCGGTAATCGTCGAGGCGGACGCGTCCGAGAGCGACGTCGCGCTGGGTGGCGTAGTCGATGGTAAATCCTTCGTTCCTGGCCAGTTGGTCGAGATAGCGCCAGTGATGGATATCGCTGTAGCGCTCGTAGAGGCTGTAGAAGAAATTGTTGAGGCGGTGCTGGCGGCTGCTCATGACGGTGGGCGAATAGCCGATGCTTCCGTCGTAGAAGGTGCGCCAGCCGTGGTAATCGTGGCCGCCGTTGGTGGAGTAGGCCCACCACATGCCGGTAGGCGCGACGTAGAGGACGGGCGATTGCGCGCGCCGCGGGCGGAGGATGATGTTCGTGAGCTTGCGATTCAGATCGTTGACGGCGGGATCGACTGCCGCGCCGGGAGTGACAATGATGATGCGGTAGAGCCCGGAAGGCCACTCGCCCACGTTGACGCCGACGTGGGTGACCGGAAGGCTGCAGGTGAAGGGCACGCGCGTCACCAGTTTTTGGCGCACGTCGTCGATGATGACGGCTTCCATGGCGCGCCCGGATTCATCGGGCGCCGGGATGACATCGAGCGTCTGCTTCTCGCCCGGCATCCAGCTTAGATCAACTGGACTGAGAATGGGAAAGAAGTTCGATGGAATGTTGGGGTCCTTGCCCGAGCGTAGCTGATACCATTCCGCCCACCAGAATTTTTGATCGCGGGGATGATAGGCAAGCAGGGTTATCTCCATGTTGGGGTTACCGGTGATGGCAACCAATTGCAGAGTGGCATTCCTGGTGAAGCGGGAATAGCCGCGGCGGGCGTGGCGAGACATCTCCGCGCCATCGAGGACCGCGCCGACCGCAAGGTTCGCCTCGCGATTGTAGAAGAGGGAGCCCCAGTTGGTGAACTGGTTGTCAGGGATTTTTCCGTCGGGCAAGTGGAGCGGCTGCCCCTGGAGCGCTCCGGTATCGAATGTCATCGATTCGTTGTAGGCTTCGGGGAAGGTCCAGGTGAAGCGGATATGCTCCGCGCGCAGTTCGGAGGCGGGAGCGTGGCGGATGCGGTAAAGGTCGATGCCGGCGAGGCGCTCGTGGCGCACTTCGAGGCGGAGCGGGATGTCGCCAATGGAAAGGAGCGCAGTGTCCGGGCGCGGCGTGCGCTGAACCGAGAGACCGCGGCTGGCGACGGCCAACTCGAAAGCCGGCGCATCGCGGCTGAGCAGCGCCTGGTCGCCAGCGGAGCCGCCGAAGGCCCGCGCGAGGAAATTCTGCTGGGCCTGCGAGGGGAGGGCGATGAGAAATAGAGCCGCCCAACAGGAAGGGAGTTTCATGTCAGGCATTGCGCCATCTTTCGCCATCCCTTGTCAAGTGCGTTCGGGCGACAATGTACTGAGGTGAAGGAGCATACATGAAACGAGTCATCATTTTCATTCTTTTTGTTTCAGCCGCCCGGCCGCAGATGTTTCATCATCCGGCGCCGGTTTCCCCAAGTACGTTTCCCATCATGGCGTGGGGCAGCGCCCCTTCCGATCCGGAGCAGTTGAAACAGATGAAGGAGGCTGGGTTAAACGTCGCCGGATTCTGCCGCGCCGAGGATGTACAGAGGATCCGGGATGCGGGGCTCACGTGTTTCGTCAGCGACAAGCGCGTGAATGGGTACGACTGGAGCAACATGCCATCCGATAGCGAATTGCGGAAGAACGTCGAGGAAGCGGTCCGCGAGGTGGGAGACAATCCGGCGGTGCTCGGGTATTACCTGCGCGATGAGCCGCACGCGTCGCTGATGCCGGCGATGGGCCGCGTCTCGAAGCTGCTCAAGGAACTGGCGCCCACGAAGTGGCCCTACGTGAACCTGTTCCCGTACCGGGTGAGCAAGGAGCGAATGGGAGTGGACGATTGGGATACTTACGGCCGGATGCTGGTGGAAAAGATCGGGCAGCCGTTCCTGAGCTACGACAACTATTCTCTGGTGGGCGGCGAAATGCTCGACTACTTCTACAACAACCTGGATCTGGTGCGGCGGCTGTCGATGGAGACGAAGACCCCATTCTGGAACTGCATTCTCGCGAATGCGCATTTCAACTACATGGAGCCTTCAGACGCCACATTTCACCTTCAGGTGTACGCGACGCTCGCTTACGGCGGACGCGGGATTCAATACTTCACCTATTACACGCCGCACATCGGCAACTACCGTCTGGGCGCCGTGGACCAGTTCGGGAACAAGACCGCCACGTGGGATGCGCTGCGCCGAATCAACCTGGAGTTGCATGCGCTCGCTCCAGTGATGACAAAGCTGCGGAGCACGGGTGTTTATCATTACCCCGATGCGCCCGATTACGGTAAGCCGCTTTCGGAGAGCAAACTGGTGTCGCGCGTGACGACGATGCAGCGCTACGTGAAGCCGCCGGTGCAAGGGCGCGTGCTGGTGGGCGAATTCGAGGACGGGCAGGGGCGGCCGTATGTCCTGATCGTGAACAAGGATTTGCACAACAGCTTTCAATTCGCCGTCGAGTTGAAGCAGCGTGGACGCAAGTTGGTGCGCATCTGCAACTACTCGGGCGAAGAGGAACCGTTCGGGCGCGAGATGGACTGGCTCGCGCCGGGCGCGGGTGTGTTGCTGCGTATCAGCGATTAGACAGGGTGGCCGGTGATTTGCTCATTCTTCCGGTCCCAATACATCTTCTTGCCTTCCCGGTAGGCGCGGGTGGCCATAATGACGGCGACGGCGTGGGCGAAGCCGGTCTCGATGTGGCCGTTCGGGGTCTTGCGTGAGCGCATGCATTCGAACCAGTTGTCGGTGTGCGCCTTCAGATTGTCGTCCTGATGAACTGGACCGGGCTCGGTGCTGCCCGGCAGTGTTACGGGCTCGGGTTTCACTTTGGAATTGGCTAACTCGAAGATGCGGTTCGATCGCCAGCCGCTTTCTGGTTCGGCCAGGAACCACCACTGGGGGCTGCCTTCCCCGCCGGGCGAATACAGCGTGCCGCGCGCGCCGCGGATGATGGTGTGGTCGCCGTAAGCGTTTCCGAACGTGGTGCCGTAGGTGTACAATACCTGTTTTTCCGCGAACGTGGAAACGCATTGGAAGGTGTCGGGATTTTCTCGCACGTCGTGCCAGGCGAAGATGCCGCCGTTGGCCACGGTATCGCTCGGGATGAAGGTATCGAGATAGAAATGCGCCAGACCGGAGCCATGGCTATACCACTGGTCGGTGATGCCGCCTGAGAAATCCTTGAAGATGCGGAACTCGAAATAGGCGCGCGGATCGAACGGGCGCGCCGCGCGGCCGAGAAGCCAGCGGTTCCAATCGGTATCCTGCTCGCGGATGGCTGCGACGTCCGCATCTTTGGGCGCGTGCCAGCGCGGGCCATTGAAGTTCCATGCCTGGTCGATGGAAACAATTTTGCCGAGCTTGCCGCCGCGGATGATTTCGCGCACCTGATGCTGGTAGGGACAGCTCAGCCATTGCGATCCCATCTGGACCACTTGCTTTCTGGCGCGCACGGCGTCGCGCGCGAGTTTGGCATCCTCGAGCGTGTTGGCCATGGGCTTTTCGCAATAGCAATCCTTGCCCGCGCCCACGACCTCGGCGAGGATTCTCGCGTGCTGGTGATCCCCGGTGGCGATCATGACGGCGTCCAACTCGGGGTCCGCCAGCAATTTTTCCGAGTACTTGTACATTTTCGGCCGTGCTCCGAACTTACGTTCGGCATCATGGGCGGCGCGCTCGCGATTGACAGACCAGAGATCGCAGACACCGCGGAAGTCGAACTTCGGGTCCGTCGCGGAGGTGAGCTTCAGCATAGCGCGGTGGCCGAAGGCGCGATGGCCGCAGCCGATTTGTCCGATCTGGATGCGATCATTGGCCCCCAGGATGCGTGTGTAGGACTTGGCGGTCTGCATGGCGGAGGCGGCGGCCGTGCCCAGAACCGCCCTGCGGGAAATGGAAGACATGGCTCCTCCTTGGAAAATAGCCGGTTTTTTCGATGGTATCACCTGGCGATGGCGCGATCAGCCCTTGAGAGGAGCGGTGCGCTTGTGCCAGTCGGTTGTCGATTGGTAGGCGTGGCCCACGCGGAAGAGCGTTGCCTCGTCGAAAGGCCTGGCGCAAAATTGAATGCCGAGCGGGAGAGATGGAGGACCGGCCGTGAAGCCGCACGGCAGCACAAGGGCCGGTATGCCGGCCACGTTGGCAAGGTTGAAGGTGTCCGGCCGGGGTGCGCGTGGAGGATCGGTGGGAGCGTCGGTGTTGACAATTTCTTCCTCGAGTTTGGGCGCGGGGTTGCCGGCCGGCAGCACCAGCACATCGCATGTCTCGAAGACGCGCCGCAACTCTTCCATCACCAGCGTTCGCAGACGCAGGGCCTTGATGTAATCCACGGCAGAGTAGAATGAACCGGCTTCGAGGCGCTCGCGAACGAGGGAATCGAGCAGGTCCGCGTGTTCCCGCAGGCGCTTCTGGTGGAACGCCGCGGATTCGGCGCCGAGGATTACGGGGGAGATGGAACTGGCCAGCCCCGGTTGGCGAACCTGCACTTCGACCTGGACAACTCCCAGTTGCTTCAGCCGGGAGATGGCTTCGTGGAGAGCGGCTGCGGTCTCGGGGTGTACGTGATCGAAGAAATAGTTCGAGGGAACGCCCAGGCGCAGACCCTTCACGCCACCGTTGAGCGCCTTTGCGTAGTCTGGTACGGGCGCGGCGGCCGCGTTGCGGTCGTTGGGGTCGCTACCCGCAATGGCTTGCAGCATGAGAGCCACGTCTGCAACGGTTCGCGCCATCGGGCCTACATGGTCCAGCGTCCAACTGAGGGTGGTCACTCCGTGAAGGCTGACGCGCCCATACGTGGGCTTGAGTCCGACGACACCGCAACTCTTGGCGGGCCCGCGAATGGAACCGCCGGTGTCGCTGCCTAGAGTGAGAGGGGCCATTCCAGCGGCGAGCGCCGCGCCTGATCCGCTCGAGGAGCCTGAGGGAGAGTAGGCGAGGTCCCACGGATTGCGCACAGGCCCGGCAAGTCCTTTTTGGCCGCTTCCCATGGCGAACTCGAGAAGATTGAGCTTGCCGATCAGGATAGCGCCTGCCTTGTTGAGGCGGCTGGTGACGGTGGATTCATAGTTGGGAATCCAGTTCGAGGTCACTTTCGATCCGTTGGTGGTGCGGACACCGGCAGTGGCGATGAGATCTTTAGGGGCATAGGGGATGCCGTGCAGCGGTCCCCGGTAGTGGCGCGCGGCGATGTCCTTCTCGGCTTGCCGTGCCTGATCGAGGGCGCGGTCGGCGGTGACGGTGAGGAATGCGTTCACCTTCGGGTTAACCTTTTCGATCCGTTCAAGGAACGCGCGCACTACTTCCACAGGGGATAGCTTGCGCGCTTTGATGAGTGGCGCAAGTTCGGTGACGGGGCGAAAGAGAATTTCAGACGCATTCACGGCGCGACCCCCGGTCTACTTGAGAATCCCCTGAGTGGGTGCAATCCGATCGTCAATCTCCATTTCGCGGAGGGTGCGCAACAGCGGCAGGCGGCGTTCGAGCACGGGGTGAAGCACGCGGAGGCGCTCGTCGCCGAGGCGTAATCCATGCGCCTCAGCGATGTTACGAAGAGCTTCCAAAGACAGGACGGAGGTGACTTGCCCGGCGCCGCTGCCGATTGCGGCGCCGCAGGCGAGCGATTGAATCAGGCGTCTTCTGTTCACGGTAAGTCTACGTTCGCTCAATTCCAAACGGCTGTCAAT
>JADLBG010000165.1 GCA_020847895.1 Bryobacterales bacterium | reverse complement strand
TCCGCCAGGTCCGTCACCTCCGGCTCCCGCGCCGCGTTCACCAGCACCGTCTCCCCCTTGGCCAACACCGCCGCCATCAGCAGATCTTCCGTTCCCGTCACCGTGATCCGGTCAAAATGCACCACCGCGCCGCGTAGTCGATTCGGAGCCGCCGCTTCGATGTACCCGTGCGATTGCGTCACCTCCGCGCCCAATTGCTCCAGCCCGTGGACATGCAAATTGATCGGCCGCGCCCCAATGGCGCAGCCGCCCGGCATCGATACCCGAGCCCGCCCGTGTCGCGCCACCAGTGGTCCCAACACCAGGCTCGAAGCGCGCATCGTCTTCACCAGCTCATAAGGAGCCTCCGGCTGCGTGATCCGCGCCGCCTCAATCCGCACTGTCCCGCCTTCCACCTGTGTCTGCGCGCCCGTCGAGCCCAGCAGGCTCACCATCGTTGCGATGTCCCGCACCCGTGGAATCCCGTGCAGCACCACCGGTTCTTCCGTCAGCAGCGATGCCGCCAGCGCCGGCAGCGCCGAATTCTTCGCGCCGCTCACCGCAATCGAACCCTTCAGCGGAATCCCGCCCGTTACGACAAACTTATCCATCTTGCTTCAATTCTCTCCCAACGCGCGCGCAACCACATTCCCCGCCGCCGCCAGCCGCCCTTCCGCCTCCTCGCGGCCCACCCCCAAGCGTCCCATCACGATCGCTGTCCGCACGCTCCGTCCGGATTCGGCCAGCAGCCGCGCCGCCTCTTCCTCGCTGCATCCCGTGGTCTTCCCGATGATTCGCCGCGCCCGGGCGTCCAGTTTCTCGTTCTTTGGCTGCACGTTCACCATCAGGTTTCCAAAGGTCATTCCCAACCGGATCATGGCCCCCGTGGTCAGCATGTTCAACACCAGCTTCGTCGCCGTCCCCGCCTTCATACGCGTTGACCCGGTGACCACCTCCGGACCCGTCACCGGCGTGATGGCGATGTCCACCGCCCGCGAAAGCGCCGATCCCGGCACGCAACTCACGCCAATCGTCACCGCCCCCATCGCCCGCGCCTTCGCGATCGCTCCCAATACGTAGGGTGTCCGCCCGCTCGCCGCGATCCCGCAGAGCACATCCATTCCCGTGAATCCGTGCTTCTCGATGTCCCTCGCCCCGCTCTCCGGATCGTCCTCGCTCGCTTCCGTTGACCTCGCAAGCGCCGTTTCTCCGCCCGCGATGATGCCTTGGACCAGAGTGGGCGGTACATTATAAGTCGGAGGACACTCGGAGGCGTCCAGCACCCCAAGTCTTCCGCTGGTTCCCGCCCCAACGTAAAACAGGCGTCCCCCCGGCTCCATCGCCTTCACGATCGCGTCCACCGCCGCCCCGATGTGTGGAATCTCGGCCGCCACCACTCCAGCCACCTTGGCATCCTCGGCGTTGATAACGCGCAGCATCTCCTCCGTGGCCAGCTTATCGATGTTCGCGGAAGCCGCGTTTTCCTTTTCCGTCAACAGATTGTGAAGCATTGCTCCGTCCCTGGCCTGGCGTCGCCCCCGCAAAAAACAAAACCCCTACCCCTCCTTTCGGAGAGAGCAGGGGCCGGAAATTGGGGCGGGAGAGACCTCAGGCGTTGAATGAACTGCCGCAACCGCAGGTGGACTTCACATTCGGGTTGTTGAACTTGAATCCCGATCCTTCCAGCGTCTCGACATAGTCTATTTCTACGTTGTCCAGGTAGAGCAGGCTCGCCTGGTCGACGAACACCTTCAAGTCTCTGTAGCTGTATGTCTTGTCCAGCATCTGAGGCGTATTTTCAAACGCCATCGAATAGCTGAACCCGGAGCACCCGCCACCCACCACCGCTATCCGCAATCCGGCGGGCTTGGGTTCCTGAGCCCCCAGAATCTCCTGCACCTTGTCCACGGCGCGTTCAGTCAGTTGGATCATTTGGAATAGAACTCCTCTCGCTACCTAAACTATATCAAAATGGAAGGTATGAGAGAGCACCCTGCCCGTTTTCCTTTCTCCTCCTTCGCGCCAGGTATGCTATTGTCCGTATATCCGGTTGAAACCTAAAGCCGGAGTCGCGCGTCGGATTGGTCATGAGCGGGCTAGCAAGCGTTCTTCCGATTCCGGCTACTGCCGAGAAACAACGCCCCAGGGCTAAAGTGGATAACCGCTATTCAGATGAAGCCCTTCTCGTCAAACGCGTTCAAGCGCGCGACGAATTGGCTTTCCGGGAGATTGTCGAGCGCTACCAGGCCAAGGTGTATTCCATCATCTACGGAATCCTGCGCAATCGCAACGACGCCGAGGACATCGCGCAGCAGGTTTTCGCCAAGGTCTATTTCTCCATCGGCAACTTTGACTCCCGTAGTTCACTCCTCACCTGGATCTACAAAATCACCGTCAATGAGTGTTACGATTACTTGCGCAAGAAACGCGTACGCAAGCTCGTGTACGAAAGCGATTTTTCCGAGGAGGACAGCCGCAAGATGGAGAACTCCGACTCCGTCACCGATACCGGTCCGGCCGTTGACTCCGCCCTCGCCCGCCACGACCTCATTGTGAAGTTGCTTGATAAGATCTCCGAAGAAGACCGCCGCCTCATCCTCCTCAAGGAAGTCGAAGGCCACTCCGTCGAGGAACTGGCGGAAATGACGGGAATGAACGAGAATACTATTAAAGTGAAATTGTTCCGCGCGCGCCAGAAGGTGCTCAAGGCCGCGCAAAAGCTCTTCCGCGGCGGAAAACCCGCGGCCGTCTGATGGAAGGAATGCCGTCTTATGTCGCTCCAGCGACTGTTGGCGCTAGTCAGGATCGTAAGCGGAC
>JADLBG010000164.1 GCA_020847895.1 Bryobacterales bacterium | reverse complement strand
GCTTGAAGTCCTTGAACTTCATGTGCACGACGTCGCGATGAGTGCCGGCGTTGAAGGCGATGTTCTCTTCGGCGGCGAGCGTGGAATCCACGTAGACCGGGAGATTGTTGTAGAGGTTGCCAAACGGCGGCATGGCGCCGAGTTCGACGTCAGGGAAGAGATCGGCAAGCTCCTCTTCGCTGGCGAGGCGGACGGTGCGGAGGCCGAGTTGGTGGCGGAGCGTTTCGAGATCGATGCGCTCGCTTGCCGGGAGGACGGCCATGGCGAATGCGCCATCGCCGACGAACACTACGGTCTTGGCCACTTCCCAGGGTGGAATGTGATCGGCTTCCGCGAGGTCTTTCGCGGTGTAGGTGAGCCGGTGGGTGTCGTGACTGTAGATGGCCTTTTGTTCATCGAGGAATTCTTGTAAACGCGGAGTGATCATGAGCATTTCCTCCTCTGCTAGTTTGGATGCATGCGAGTGGCCATAAATTGCGGCGCAAGAAACGGATGGCGGAACACGGCGGGAGTTGTCGAGACTGGACGGCGGGGTTGTATGCGGACGGCGAGCTGTTTCGCAGTCGTATCGACATGGCGCAATACCGGTTCGGGCGGGGGGAGTATCAGTACTTCCGGGAACCGCTGCCGCGGCTCGTGCAGGATTTGCGCTATGAACTGTATCCGCGACTGGCGGGGGTCGCGAACGAGTGGGCGGAAATGCTCGGATTGAGCGGCTTTCCGCCCGAACTGGATGGGCTGCTCGAAGAGTGCCGTTTGCATGGACAGACGCGCCCCACCCCGCTGCTTCTGCGATATCGCGCGGGAGATTACAACTGCCTGCACCAGGATCTCTACGGGGAGATCGCTTTTCCGTTTCAGGTGGTGTGTTTTCTTTCCGGGCCGGGGCGGGACTACAAGGGAGGGGAGTTTCTGCTGGTGGAGCAGGCTCCTCGGGCGCAGGCGATGGGACGGGCCCTTCGGCCGCGGCAGGGGGATGCGATGGTGATCACGACCCGGCACCGGCCGGCGCAAGGCAAGCGGGGTTATTACAAGGTGAATGTGCGGCATGGGGTGAGTCCGGTGACGGAGGGGGAGCGGTGGACGCTGGGGATCATCTTTCACAACGCGAAGTGATCGCGGTGAGGGCGCCGTACGCGTGGGACCGGGCGCTCGAGTATTTGTCGTGGCGGTGCACACCCGGGACGGAGGAGATTGCAGACGGGGTGTACCGGCGGCGGACCGGGGAGGGAGTGGTGACGGTGGGATACCGGGCGGGTGAGCTTTGGGTGTCGCGCCGGGAGGCGGCAGTGCGCGTGGCGAGGATGTTCGATGCGGGCTGTGATCCGGAGGGTGTGCGGCGAGTCCTGGGGGGATGCCCGACCCTTGCGCCGCGCGTGGGCCAGGCTCCGGGGCTGCGAATTCCCGGCTGCTGGGATCCGTTCGAGTTGTGCGTGCGGGTGGTGTTGGGGCAGCAGGTGAGCGTGAAGGCAGCGCACACGCTGATGGGGCGCGTGGCGGCGCGCTGCGGCGGCGTAGAGGCGGGGAGGATGGCGGCGGCGGATCTGAATGGGTTGGGGCTCACGGGCGGGCGGGTGCGAACCTTGCGGGCGCTGGCGGAGGCGGCGGCGGGCGGGAAACTGCGGCTTGATGGGGCTCCCTGGGGGGAGACGGCGGAAGGACTGGCCGCGATACCGGGCGTGGGGGCATGGACGGTGGAGTATCTGGCGGTCCGGTTGGGAAGGGATGGGGACGCATTTCCGGCGACCGACCTGGGGCTGCTGCGCGCGAGCGGCGCGAGGAATGCGGCGGAGTTGTTACGGATGGCGGAGCGGTGGCGGCCGTTCCGGGCGTACGCGGCGATGTATCTGTGGGCAGTTCCGTTGTGACGCGAGCAGGAGTGGGCGCGCCGTGCCCGGGCAGGCACGCCCCGAGGGTGGCCTCCGCCTACAAATTGCACTTATTGGGACATTGCCAATAGCCTGGCGGGAGCGATCTGTCCGCGCTGAGCTTCGGGGACCAACTTGTTCCACACATCATGCACTGAAGCAGAATGCCGTACCGGTTCAACCTCGACACGCCGAACTGAGCAAGCTGCGCAGGCGACAGGTAACGAGGATCCTCCCGCTCGGCGGTCTTGGAAGAAACTGTTTGTGCCACATCAACCTCCTTTGGAAATCACTTGACAAGATGCAAGCGGGGGACCAGAGGCGGAGTTTGCCGCGCGGGCACGAACCAGAAGGCGTTTGTGCAAGGAAGGAGGGCACTTAGAGGCGCGAGAGCGCAGGCCGCGTCAGTGTGGCCGGCAAGGGGACTGCCCGAAAAGGCACAGCATTGGCCGTTTGGGTGCAGCGCGGCCTGGCGTTATTTCACGGTGATGGGAACTGACGCGATGACGTTTTCCCACTCGAGTTGCAGTTTGCCGGATTTTGCGCCGGCGCCGGACAGGGTCATTTTGTACGTTTCGATAGGGGAGGGCGGCTTGGCCATGGTCATCTTGACGCGGCCGAGGTCCATGTCCTGCTTATAGGCCAGGCCCCACTCTCGCGTCTGCTTGCTGATGATCAACTGCCAGGGATCGGTGTTCACGAGGACGAAGAGGGTGTAATCGCCTTTCGGGACGGCGAGGCCGCCGATGGTGAGGTCAGCATCGGTGTGAAACGAGGTGGCGGCATTGGCTCCGGCGCGCCAGACGGGATAGGTGGAATCGTGGCTCACGACGCCGCCGTCGCCGAAGATTTTTCTGCCGCGCATGGAAGGGGCGGAATATTTGATGGCGAGTGTCTTGCCATCGATGGTCACGGAGGTTTCGGCCGGGGGACTCAGCGGTTTTTTCTTTCCTTGAGCGAACGCGATGGTGAAGGCGGCGGTGAGGGCGGCGGCTGTGACAACCAGCAAAGCAGATTTCGTCATCGTTGCATCTCCTTGTGAGAATGGGAACTTCTTTGAGGGTAACACCTTAGACTGACGGCATTTTTGCCTTTTTCCGGAGGGCGATGAGGGGATTGCGCGCTCACTTGCGCATGACCAGATGAGGAGCAACCAAGATGCCGACCGCGGTGGAAACAGTAGCCGAAGAGATCCGGGAGAAGATCACTTCAAACTCGACAGAGGACGAAATACGGCAGTATCTGGTGAAGGTAGCGGCCGGAGCTTCGGATGCGGATATGCGGGAATCGTTCAAGACCATGCTGCGAAGCGGCAAGCAGAGCGATTGCTACGCGATCAACGTGCTTGCGGCGGGGATGTTTGCCGTACTGCCCGGGAGCAAATATCTCATGCCCGGGGAGACGGGGGCGTACAAGGTGAACCCTTTCCTGCACAAACTGCGCAAGGCGATGCTCGGCTGCGCGGAAATCAACGGGAAGCTGGAGGAGAACTCGACGAAGTACATCTTCTATCCGGAGTTTCTTACCATCTCGTTGAGCGGCATCCGGCCGCGAGTGGCGGCGATTGCGCGCGCGCACGCCGGGATGGGACCGAAGAACGACGAACTCACGTGTCTCTATTCGCTCGGCGGCTACTTCGACAAGAAGACGTCCGAGGGGGCCGTGAAGGTGACCGGGTCCGGCGGTACCACCTGCATCATGACGGCGCGCGCCATTTATCATGCTGCCGGAGCGAAAATGATCGGCCAGCGCGTACCGACGGTGAATACGCCGCTCGGGATGAACGTGGAACTGGGAGTTCCGTCGGTGAAGACGAGTTCGGTGAAGAAGGACGGTATTTGGAAAGAGGTGACGAACCCGGTGGTTACGGTGGAGCGCTCCGATCGGGTGGAGTTCAAGGGCGGTTTCGATGAGAACCATGAAGATGTGCGGCCGCGGCTGGAACTTGGCGACATTTACCTGGTGGACGGCGACGGTGTGCACAAGTTTCTGATGCGCGGGCAGGGGGCATTGGCGGGGCATGTCGGCATCATTGTAGGGATCACGGGGGAGACATACTCGACGGTGGACGGAGGGGCCGGGATGGGCGCGGAGATCCATCTGAGCGAGAACCGCAAGATGTTCTTCAAACGCGATGTGGGCTGGACGTTCACCAACGCTTCGAGTTCGTTCTCGCAGGCGGAGATCGACCTCATCGATGAATACATGAAGGGATTTCAGAGCGACAGCGCCGTGGTGCAGTGGTTCCAGACGAATGCTCAGGGAGCGGGGTATCTGGCCAATTACAACACGGCGAAAGCAAACTACGACAAGGCCGTGCAGCAGAACAACCAGCAACTGACGAAGCTCCATGGCCAGGCGTTGCAGGCGCTGCTCAACAATGCACGGCGACTGATCCGCATGATGAAGGCGAACACGGTGGGCGAAGTGCGGACGATTCAGGGGTGGTGGAAGCCGGATCGCTATGAAGAACTTGCCTACGCGGGGACGGACACGGTTCTCGGGTGGCTGGGCGCGGGACCGAAGTAACCGCCGCCTCGAGATGCGGGACAATAGTCTCGCGAAGACATGATGACCCCGCGGGAACGATGGGAAACGACGATGGGCGGTTCGAAGCCGGACCGCCCGGCTTGCGACTATTGGGGGACGGCGGAAATCACCGAACGGCTGAAAAAGGACCTTGGATGCGGCAGTGACCGGGCGCTGTGGGAGAGACTGGGCGTGGACAAACTGGTGCAGTTGACACCCACTCATCCGAGGGCGGCGGAGCAGACCTGGCACCTGCAGTCATTCTTCAGCGTGTGGCATATCGGGACGCGGTTGGCGCCTTATGCGGACGGGTTGGGCTATTACGAGGAGGCGGTGGTGCATCCGCTTGCCGGGGCGGAGTGTCTGGCGGATGTGGAAGGCTTTGATTGGCCCGACCCGGACGAGTGGGACGTTTCCGGACTGCGGGAGCAAAGCGACGAATGGCGGGATTATGCGCAACTGGCGGGCGGGTGCGAGATTTTCTACCTGTACTGCCGTCTGCGGGGGATGGAGCAGGCGCTGGAAGATCTGATAGCGAATCCCGAGATTGCGGATGCGATCCTTTCCCGTATTGCGGTGATTGACCGGGCGCTGACGAAGCGGATTCTGGATGTGGTGGGGGACCGGCTTCTGTTCTCGTATGTGGCGGAAGACCTGGGAACGCAGGAATCGCTGCTGATGAGCCCGCGCATGTTCCGGCGGTTTCTGAAGCCGCATATATCGCAGATGATCGAACTGGTGCACTCATATGGAGTGAAAGTGTTTCATCATGATGACGGGGCCATGCGTCCGATGCTGGGGGATTTGATCGGGATGGGGATCGATCTGCTGAATCCGATTCAATGGCGGTGCAAGGGAATGGACCGGAAGGGTCTGGCGCGGGATTTCGGGGACAAGATTGTGTTTCACGGGGCGGTGGACAATCAGCGGACGCTGCCGTTCGGGAGCGTGGACGATGTGCGGCGGGAGGTGCGGGAGAACCTGTCCATCTTCGCGGGAGGGCTGGGCTACGTGGTGGCTCCGTGCCATAACTTGCAGGCGAATACGCCCACCGAGAACGTGGTGGCGATGTACGAGGCGGCGCGGGAGGGGTGGAAGTAAGTCCGGGGGCGGGTTCGTTGTGGACTTTACACTTTATCATTGACTTCCAACCGATTCTAGGTTATAGATTGGGCTGCGATGGGACCGTTCCGTACGGCTGGCAAGGCTAGCGGAAGTTCCAGCGGACCATCGCGCCCGTACCAATAGTCTCATAGAAACGGCAACACGCCGCACCGGATGATCACGCCGCAGGCGGAGTATATGGAACGGATTTTTCGCATGGATCCGAGACGGGCAGGGGGGCTGTCGATTTTCGCGGCTCTGCTCGCCCCGAGCTGATGAGTGCTACCGCAAGTCCTGGCAGGACTTGGCCTGTTCTCGATGGTTGGGGCCGCGTGCTTCTACTGGCTGGAGCGGTTGCAGCCGGTGTTTTTCGCATTGGCCTTGTTCGCTCTTGCGTATGAGATATGGCTGGTGCGCCGCCGTCCCGGCAGCATGCGCTCGTGGAGCATCCGGGCAATGATCGCTTTCAGTTTGGGCGTCAATGCAATGGTGGCGGGAACTTGGGTCGTTCTTTGGTTTCGTTACCGGTGAGGAGAGGAATGGTTCTCCCGAAATCTCTCTTGACGGCGGCGGTGATGGCCTTCCTGGAGGTTGCCGGATTCGCCCAGGTGGACAAGGTGGAGATTTTGACCAGCGGCATCTCATGCGGGGTGTGCGCGGCGGTGAGCGAGGTCCAGTTCCGGCGCATGGAAGGCGTGGGGAAAGTGACGATCAGCTTACCGAAAGAGACGATCACGCTTGAGTACAGGCCTGATGCGCGGTTCTCGGTAACGGCGCTCGATGGCGTTTTGGAACCACTGAAAGTCTATATTTTGCGAATTCGGATGGAAGCCCGGGGGCGTTTCGAAAGGTGCCCGGACGGGAAGATGGTGCTGGTGGCGGGAAGAAATCGAATTCCCGCGCAACTTCGGGAGGGCGCCGCAACGATCCCACAGGGGATGCAACTCTTCGTGCAAGGGCTGATCACCGGCAGGGGGGAGACCACGGAATACAAAGTTGGACAGATCAGAATTGCTGAGAAAGGCAGCAACGGGCATGAAACTCGATAGGAGACTGTGTTGGCTTGGCTGTTTCGGATTGAGCCTGGCCTGGTTGTCACAGACCGCTACGGCCAAGGAAATCGGAGGCACGATTACCACGACGCTGACGATCATGGAAAACAGCGTCCTGGTGGGGGATGTGACGTGTGCGGTGGAGAGCGCGCCCTGCATCGCTTTCGGCGCGCCGGATATTACACTCGACCTGGATGGTTATGCCATCACGGGCAAAGCCGATGCGGATACCGCCTGTTCGGGCGGGGGCGTGAGCACGGAAATCGGGATTGACGTCAACGGACAGAACGGAGCAATCATTCGCGGACCAGGAGTGGTTCGGCAAATGCGCGGCTTCGGCATCCGGCTGAACAACAGCAGCGGCGGCAAAATCACCGACGTCACGGCATCGACCACCTGCTTTGCCGGGTTTTACCTGAACGCAAGTTCCGGGTATGAGTTGGAGGGAAACGTCTCGGTTCGCAATGGTCACATGACGAATCCGTGCGGAGGCATATGACTGAACGGCGGCAGCCGCCGGAACCGGCTCCGTGCGAACCGGATCAGTGGAAATGGATTTGTGGCTCCAGGAAATAATTTTGGAATTGGATTTATTGCCGCGGCAGTACAGGAGAATGTGATCGAGGAAAACACAATCGTAGGCAACGTGAATGGAATCAGATTAGTGGCAGGGACGGAGAAGAACGTGTTTCGTAAGAACGTGGTGATGGGCAACCCGGCGGTACAAGTGTCGGTGAGCAATCCCACGCCTCAAGGTTATGACATTTTGAACCTGTCGGCGCAGGACGCGAATGCGTTTGACGACAACTTGTGTCTGACGGGGCTGAACGCACCCTGCCCGGCGGTGGAGCGGTCGTTCGCGGCGTTTCCCAACCCGATCCCGATTGCCGGTGGAGCGCCAAGAGTGACCACCATCAGTTGGAACGTTCCCGGAGTGGATAGTGTGGAGGTTCGTGTGGGAAAGCCCGATGGCAGCCTGTTCGCCGCCGGAGACAGCCGCGGATCGGCGCAAACGGGGACGTGGGTGAGCAACGGCATGGTGTTCTTCCTGCAGGATGTCAGCGGAGGCAAACCCTTAACGCGGGCAAATACAATAGCGACGCTCACGATTCGATTCGAAGAGAAGCCATAGTTCGCGAGTGGGACTGATCAGGTTTTCTTCAAGACTTCACGCAACCGCCGGGCGACAATGCCGACCTCCGCGGGTTCGAGCATCCAGACGCTCAGTTCCAGACCATTGCCGCTATTGGGGCGGACTTCGATGGAGGGATCGCCGTCGCGGAGGCGGCGGATGGCGGCGGCAACGGTGAGACCGGAGGCATGCTGATCCCACCGCAGACGGAGGTGGGGACAGCGGTAGTGGATTTCCGGGACGAACATCTCGCCGGCAACGCCTGGGACAGTGGACACTGCGTCGCGGAGGACGTTCACGCGGCGCTCCCATTCGCGCCAATCCGCCTCGTGGTCGCGGCGGAAGTAGAGTTCGAGCGTGACCATCATGGCGAGCATTTCTTCTTTGTTCACCTTCTGCCCGCGTCCGATGGCATCGCTATTGGGCGGACCGTTCCATCGAGCAGCCTTGATGAGGTCCGCATTGCCGTAGAGCAGACCGCAACTCTGCGGACCGCGCAGACCCTTGCCTCCGGACACGGCGACGAGGTCGCAGCCAAGCTGGAGGGAGCGGGAAAAATTCGACAAAGGCGGGACATCGGCGGCAATGTCGTTGAGAACGGGGATGCCGTGCTTTTTGCCGAGGGCGGCGAATTCGGCGAGCTTGATGCGGCCGGCGGGCTCATTGGTGTTGAAGAAGTGAAGCATGGCAGTCATAGGACCCACTGCCCGCTCGAGTTCTTCGGCTGACTCGATCTCCACGTACCGGATGCCGCAGTTGCGGACGGCGTGATCATAACCGTACCGGTGCGATTTCTGGATGATCACCTCGTTCTTCATCCCGGTAGTATCGGGAAGGCGGCGGATTTTCTCGCGGTCCAATCCGGTGAGGCAGGCGGCGGTGGCGAGGGTGAGAGCAGAGGCTGCGCCGGAAGTGACCATGGCGGCTTCGCAGCCGATGAGCGCGGCGAGGCGCTTGCCGACGGCGTCATGCAGTTCGTCGAGGCGCACGTAGCGCGAGACGGCATATTGCCAGGCTTCGGCGACCTCGGGCGGCATGAGGGAGCCGCTCAGCGTGGTGAAAGGCTCGGCGGCGTTGATAAAGGGACGGAGGTTCAGTTCGGCGAAGAAATCGCGCCGCGGCTTGGCGGCGGCAACCGGTTGTCCGAACCAGGAGGCGAGGAAGGGGAAGCCGAATTTACCTTGGAGGAATGTGCGCCGGAGGAACATGGCTCCATTCTAGACAAGGAGGCAGCGATGCGGGTCAACGAATTTTTCTCGAGATGCCGAGCCGAGACCCGCGCTCAGACAGGCCGCCGCGACCATCCACGTTCGAAAGGCCCGGCGAGGACGCTGGGAAAAGTCGCGTGGCGATGGCGACGGCGGGGCGGCCGGCAAAGGCGCCTCCTCGCCGTCCGGAGTACCGGCCCATCTCCTTCCACCGAGCCGGTCACGAATGATGGGAACATAAATACCCGGTGTGAGGCGGATATATATGGAATCGTCGGCGCCTTCGGCGCGGTAATAGCGCCGCAGCCTGTGGTCAGCGCGCCCCGAAACGGAACGCAGCAGCGCCGCCTTCTTGCGGTCCTCATCGAGCGATTTGTTCGCCGGCCACGCGTCCATCAACTGATGTTCCGCCAAAGTGGATGTCTTTCCCGCCAGCACTGTCTCGACGCAGTACTCGAGCAGCTTTGCGCTGCGCGTGGCGCCCCTGAAGGCGTCGCTGTCGAGAATCCGCCGCAGTTGTTCCCGGATACTGTCTGGGGTGAGTTCGCGAACGCTGTCTGTCATCACGAAGGCGTAGGTCATCTTAATTCACGGCTACCGCCCATGTCTGTGGACAAAGGCTGCATAGCGCGTTTTCCTGCGCCATGACGGCGGTTAAGAGAAGCCTTTTTCAACCTGTGTTCCTATCTCCGGGAAGGAGAAGGTAGATCCCTCCGGGTTGCACGCTCCATCCCGCTCCGGAATTGTTGGCCGTGCGCCTCAGCCGGAATGCCGGCGGCGCCGCCTGGGGTCTCTGAGGTGCTTCCGCCTGTTTCCAGTCTCGGGTCGCAACACATTGATGATCACCCGCCGGCAGGCTGCATAACCTGGATGATGATCGCGGATTTCGTCAGTATGCACTGCAACATTGCGGAGGCGGGGAGGCGGCGCGCGTCTCTACAATACAGGGTGAGCCGCGCAAACATTGTCCTGATGCGGGAGGACGGATAATATAACCATCAATGCTCATTGTTCACGTTCACGTCCGCGTCAAGCCGGAGTTCGTCGACGCATTCCGCTCCGCCGCCTTCGAAAACGCATCCCACAGCGTCCGGGAACCGGGCATCGCCCGCTTCGACGTGCTCCAGCAAGCCGATGACTACACGCGTTTCCTGCTCGTCGAGATCTACCGCGCGGCGGAAGCGCCCGCCCGGCACAAGGAGACCGCCCACTACGCCGCCTGGCGCGACGCCGTTGCCGGCATGATGGCCGAGCCGCGCTCGAGCGTCAAGTACGCGAACGTCTTCCCTGGCGAAGAGGGTTGGTGACCGTGACCTTTGAATTCGCCACCAGCGGACGCATTCTGTTCGGCGCGGGAATCCTCACCGAAGCAGTGAAGGCGATTCAGCCGCTCGGGCGCCGCGCGCTCCTCGTGACCGGCCGCGCCACGGACCGGGCGGAACGCCTCATCGCACTGCTCACAACGTCCGGCATGGCCGCTGTTCCCTTCTCCATCCCCGGCGAACCTGAGATCCCGCTCATTCGTGAAGGCGTCCGCCTGGCGCGCGAGGAGCAGTGCGGCATAGTCATTTCCTTCGGCGGCGGCAGCGCCATCGACGGCGGCAAGGCGATCGCCGCGCTGCTGCCCAACAGTGGCGAACCGCTCGACTATCTGGAAGTCATCGGCAAAGGCAATCCGCTCTCCTGCGCTCCGCTTCCGTTTGTGGCGATTCCCACCACCTCCGGGACAGGCTCGGAAGCGACGCGCAACGCCGTCCTCGCCTCCCCGGAACACAAGGTGAAGGCGAGCATGCGCAGCGCCGCCATGCTTCCCAAACTCGCCATCGTCGATCCGGAACTTACACTCGGCCTGCCGCCCGCCATCACGGCCGCGACGGGCCTCGATGCCCTCACCCAGCTCATCGAACCGTACACGTCCATCCGCGCCAACCCGCTCATCGACGCAATCTGCCTCGAGGGGATTCGCCGCGCCGCACGGTCGCTGCCGCGCGCATTCTCCCATCCTCATGACCTCGAAGCCCGGACGGACATGTCGCTTGCCGGCCTCTTTGGCGGCATCGCTCTGGCAAACGCCGCCCTCGGGGCCGTGCATGGATTCGCCGCCCCCATCGGAGGCATGTTCCCCGCTCCGCACGGAGCGGTTTGCGCATCCCTGCTGCCTCACGTGACGGAAGCTAACATCGCCGCCCTCGAGCAGCGGGCGCCGGACAGCGAAAAGCTGGCGCGGTATCAAACCGTGGCGGGCATCCTCACGCGGGACTCTCACGCCCGGCCTCGCGACGCCGCCGCCGGTTTGCACAGCCTGTGCCGGAGCCTTCTCATCCCCCCGCTGCGCGATTACGGAATCATGGAATCCGATATCCCCGCCATCGTCAGCAAGGCGTTACAAGCCAGCAGCATGAAGGGCAATGCCCTGCCTCTCACGGCCGCCGAACTCTCGCGGATTCTGAAACGAGCCATCTGATATGACCCTGCATAACAAAGTCGCTATTATTACCGGAGGCGCCACCGGCATCGGACTCGGCATCGCCCGCATCCTCGGCATGAGAGGAGCGCGACTCGCTCTTGTCCAGCCCACGCCGGAGCACTTCGCGCAAGCCGCCGAGTCGCTCGCCGGGGCCGAGGCTGTGGCCCACATCGCCGACATCTCGAACCGCGAGGCGGTTTTCCAGATGGTGGCCCAGGTGGAACAGCGCTTCGGCCAGATCGACATCCTGGTTAACAACGCCGGTCTTACCGGCAAGCCCGCCGTACACTCGTTCCTCGACTGCGCTCCCGAGCAACTCGACGCGATTGTCGATGTGAACCTCAAGGGGACTTTTCACTGCTCGCAGGCCGTGGCCCGTTCCATGGCGGCCAAGGGAGTGCGCGGCTCCATCATTCACATCAGTTCCGTCGGAGCCTATGCCGCCCAGGAGTTTGCCTCTGTCTATTGCGCCACGAAAGCCGCGCAGGTTTCATTTGCGCAGACCATGGCGCTGGAACTCGCGCCCTACGGCATTCGGGTGAATGCCATCGCCCCCGGTGACATCCTCACCCAGGCCAATGCCGATATCGTCAGCGACGTGAGGCAAAGCGGCGCCGGCGGGCGCTACGTGCGCGCCACTCCGCTGGGGCGCCGCGGCGCGCCCGAAGATATCGGCAATGCCGTGGCCTTCCTCGCCTCCGACGATGCCGCCTTCATCACGGGCGCCACCCTCCTCGTCGATGGAGGCTGGCTTGCCTATTGAGCCGGCCGCGCAGGGCTGGATGAAAGGCTTCGCCACACTCGACTACATCGCCGTTGCCCTTTATCTGCTCGCTATTGCAGTCATCGGAGGTTCGTTTTACCGCCGCGGCGCCACGGCCAAGGAGTATTTCCTCGGCGGCCGTTCCATGCCCTGGATCGCGGCCGGAATCTCGATCGTCGCCGCCGATCTGAGCGCCATCTCCGTCATGGGCTCACCCGCCTGGGGCTACAAGAACAACCTGCAACTCATCTGGATGCCGATCGCCTATCCCATCTGCGCCCCCATCGTCATCCTCGTGTTCGTGCCGTTCTATTCCAAGCTCAATTTGTACACCGCTTACGAATATCTCGAGCGCCGCTTCAGTTTGCCCGTGCGCCTGCTGGTGAGCATGCAGTTCCAGGTTCTGCGCGGCTGGCACGTTGCCGTGGCCATCTACGGTCCCGCGCTCGTGATCAACCTCGTTACCGGCTTCCCCGTCTGGCAGTGTGTGCTGGTGATGGGGTTGTTCACCACGCTCTACACGGCGCTGGGCGGCATCCGCGCCGTTATCTGGACCGATGTCATTCAGTTCTTCACCGTCACCTCGGGCATTGCCCTCATCTTTACCGTCGCGCTGCGGCGCGTCCCTGGCGGCATCCCCGCCGCCTACCACGCCGCGCTTGAGGCGGGTAAATTGAGCTTCATCAATCCGTCGCTCGATCCGGCGCAGCTCACCAGCGTCTGGGCGTGCCTCATCGGCGGCTTCGTCTTGTGCATGGCGCCGCTCACCACGGACCAGGCCATCCTCCAGCGGCTGTTTACCACCAAATCCGCCAGAGACTGCCGCCGCAGCGTGATGCTCCAGGCCTTCATCATCGTGCCCATCATTTCCACTCTCTATCTCACCGGCACGGCCCTGTTCGCCTTTTACCACTTCCACCCCGAACGGCTTGCCGGACTCACGAACACTGACGCCATCGTGCCCTTTTTCGCGGTGCGCGAACTGCCGAGCGGCATGTCCGGACTGGTGGTGGCCGCCATCTTCGCGGCTTCCATGGCCGTCATGTCGGCGGGCATCAATTCCCTCACCACGGCCAGTACGGTTGATTTCTACCAGCGCGTCTTCCGGCCGGACCGGTCACCGGAGCACTACGCCATAGCCGGCCGCGCCGGTACGGTCTTTTGGGGCGTGGCCGTCACTTTCACGGGACTGCTTGCTTCGAAAGCCGGAGACCTCGTCCTGGCCTATAACCGCGTGAGCGCCGTCGTTTCCGGACCCATGCTCGGTATCTTCCTGCTCGGAACACTGACCCGGCGGGCTTCCGCGATGGGCTGCCTGCTGGGAGCCGCCGCCGGGATGATCGCCGTCGGCCTCACCATTACACTGACCCGCTGGAGCTTTTTCTACCAGGGACCCATCGGCGTCATCACCACCTTCGCCGCCGGCTATCTGGCAAGTCTCTTCACCCCGCCGCCGGCGCCGGAGCGGGTGAAGGGCCTGGTGATGGGAGCCTGACCTGAGCAAGAGCCAGTTGTCCCCCGGCGGGAAACCTGCCAGAATAAAAGAGTTCGAAATTCCTCTACGGGTCTCATGCAAAAGGGGGTGAATAGGATTTGGCCGAAGTATTAGTCCAGGACGGAGAAACCCTGGAAAGCGCCCTGCGCCGGTTTAAACGCAAAGTGCAACAGGAAGACATCATCAAGGAGATCAAGCGTCACTCCTTCTACCTGAAGCCCGGCGAAAAACGTCGCGTAAAGGAAGCGCTGGCCCGCAAGCGTAATCGTAAGCGCAAGAGCCGCGATATCGAATAGTCACCCTCCAAAAACAATACGGGCGCGCCAGGAAATCTCCGGCGCGCCCCTTCTTTTGTTGACCCGGGCTTCTGCTATTGGAGCGACCGCATCATGGGATGATCCACCTGCTTGAATCCGGCCGGCACGCTGAACTTCGAGCCGTCCGCGGGCGCGGTGGAGAAGTTGTTCATCTCCATCACCATCTCCATCAGCACTCCCGAATTCGCCGCGGCCGCCTGCTGGTTTTCTTGCGCCGGGGGCGGAGGAGGCGGCGGCTCTTCCTGCTTTTTCTTGCGCCTGCCAAACCCCCCGAATCCACCGAGTCCGCCGGGAATACCGATACTCCGCCCGATACGGTTCGCCGCGGAATCGGTCGCAGCCTGCCCCGCGGCCTCCTTCACGGATGGCCCCTCCGCCTGCTGCATCGTCGCCGGATCGGTAACCTCGGAAGCCTTTGCCGGATCCAGATTCGTTCCCATTTTCGTGATCTGCTTGACATGGATGCCCTTCAGTTTCTCCGCTTCCTTCGCCATCTTTTGCATGGAACTCATGAACTGCGGATTCGCGGCCATCATCATCGCCTGACCCGCCATCGCCGGGCTTGCCAGCGCATTGGCCATCTTTACCGCAAGCCGCTTCTGGAAGTCCAGCAGTTCCTGGTAGCCGGGCACCGAATCCGTGACCCAGATGGAACTCATCGTCTCCAGTTGCCCCGACTGGCCCGACTGCTTGTCCTTGGCTTCGAACGTCATGGTCATGAGCACTTCATGCGCGTTCACGCCGTTGATGTTCTGGACCTTGCCGGTTTCCTTCACGTCCATCTTGTAGTTCACTTCCGCCTTCTGTTCCGCGTTCTGTTCCGCCTCCTTGCGCTTGCCCTCGGTCTCTTTCATGCGCTGCTGCGCGCGCTGCATCGCCTTCTCCATGGCCTCTCGCATCTGGGCGAAGGTGATGGTGGACCAGGTCCGCTTCTCGAAATCGATCTCCGTGATGCTTTCCTTGTCCAGGTCCCAGATCTGCGCCGTCCGGTCATTGACGTGCGCCATGCGGTTCCCCTGTACGATCACCGTGGACGTAACGGGTTCACCCACCCTCCGCAAGTCCTTGGAAAACACTCCCAGCGTGCGGCTCATCTGCATCAGCGCGCCGCCGGTCATCCGCGTGGTTTCGGTGTACGTAAAATCGGCCAGAAGCAGGGCCGGAGCCAGAAGCGCCCCCGCAATCAACTTCTTCATGCGAACCTCCATCTTGTTCGAGCGTACCTTCTCTCCAGTGTACGCGGAAAACAGGATGGCGAAACCATCACAGTGCTGGGACATGTTGCCTTGGGAACGGCTGCGCGAGCACGCCAAATTCAGGAACGCTCAGAACCGGCTTGGATACCTCGTTCATCCGCGGGGAACCTATTGACCTCGATGCCACACCGGCCCGATGCGGTTAGCGTCTTGTCTAAGTTTAAGAGGGATCGCCAGCACTCTGGTCACCACATCGACACTGGCCGGATCCTGCAATGCGGCCAAGCGGAAAACGGCAGGATCGCGGCCAGACGCACGTTGCGCGACTGGATCTGGTATTTGCGCTGCTGTTCGACGTGGCCCAGAAAGTTCAAAATCGCCGGTGCGTCGAGATCAGCAATACGCAGGACGGCCGGTTCCTTTCCGGTGGTCTCCTTGAGGAACCGAGCAGAAGCCGGAAGGTGTCGCGGTAGCTGTCGATGGTCTGTTGGCTGGCACGGCGGTGGGACAGCATGCGCTCGGTAAAGAAGGACCGCAAGAGAGAACCCACCAATGCGGGTTGCGGCTCGATGTTGTTCCTGTGTAATCTCCCGCGCGAATAGTCTTGCGACTGCAGTTGGACGGCGAGGGCGTCGAGATACGGCGCTGCCGGACCGGAGGGAAAAGGTCCCAGGATAATGCCGAGTGGCGCAAGCGCCGAACCTGCGCCGCCATTGGTTCGAAATCGCGTTGGCTACGCCTACTCAGGGTTATCAGGCACCCGGCATTACGTTTCGAACTTTGGTGGTTGTGCCACCGGACAGGATGAACGCCCTGCTCCAGCAGGTCCGTGAGTTCAGGCTGCTGGAGGCGACTCCACCAGCAACTGTCTGGCGGGGTTCTCAAGGACAGGCAGGTCCCGCTGGATAATCGTCCAGATTGTTTCCATGTCGACCTCGAAGTAGCTGTGCACCAAGACGTTCCTC
>JADLBG010000163.1 GCA_020847895.1 Bryobacterales bacterium | reverse complement strand
CCTACTCGGCGACCGCGATGGTGACCGTATTGCTCGTCCTTCCGCCAATGCTCACTGTCAGCGGAACGGCGTTCCCCGTTTGGGCCGCGGCCGCGATCTTCGCATTGATCTGATACAGCCCCACGGAACCCGGCGCCAGCCCGGAGAATGACACCTCCGCCGGAGCCCCGCCGATGCTCACCTCGGGCGTGTCCACGGTGCGGATGGGCGGATCGGGCGGCGGAGGCTCGCCCGGCCGCGGAGGGAACTCGACCCTTCCGAGACCAGTGCAGTAGATGGAGACATACTCACCCCGCCTGGCGGGACGCGAGATGCCGTCATCGGCGGCGCGCGCGATGTAGATGGTTCCCGCCACCCGCACCGCGCCTTGACCCACGCCGTTCCCCGACATCGCAAAGACGCCCGGCGCCACCGCCGCCGAAGAAGGTCCCGCGACGGCATTGCTGGTGCGCCCCACGTGCGTCACCGTGATGTCCGACGGACCCGGCACCAAAGTGTAGGGCAGTTGGAAGTTGATCTGATTCGGCCCCACATACAGCAACGGGACCAGCGCATTGTTCACCCGCACGCTGGTGCCGTTCAACTGAACCGGCAGCGGCAGCCTCGTCGCCATCTGTTCGCCCTGGGAGAGATTCTTCCCTTGCAACATCACAATGGTTCCCGGCGACAGCTCCGGGCGGAAGCTGGCGGAATTCTTCACCCCGTTATCGTCCACCGTGGGATCGCTCGGAAGGGCGAGAAAGAACGCATCGTTGGTATTCGAATAGGAGAGTCCCTGCGCCGGTCCGCCGCCAGGAGCGAAGATGCGCCCGGCGAGCGTGGCCCCATACAATCCGTGCCGCGGAGAGCTCATCGGTGGAAGGATGCCCCAGGTGTCACTGGCCGGGTCATACTCTTCGTTTTGTTCGAATATGCCGTCAGGACGCGTCGTGTTTCCTTCGCCGCCGAACACCTGGATGCGGTTCCGCAGCGCCCCGCTGCCCATCCCGGCTCGCGCCGTCAGAGCCGCGGCGCGAATGTTCCACGTGTTCGCGGCGGGGTCAAATTCCTCGTTGGCCCGGAAGTAGGTGATGCCCGACCGCCCGGAAATGGCATAGATCCTGCCGTTCACCGCCTGCGCCGTAAGATGATCGCGCGCGGTGGGCAGGTCCGGCAGGCGGCTCCATTGCCGCGTGTCCGTGTCGAACACCTCGAACGCGGCGGTGCTTTGCGTAATCGCGTAGCCGCCGGCGACGTAGATGCGGTTGCCGATGACGGCTACGCCGCTTGCCGCGCGCGGCTCTCCCATCCGCCCCACGGTGGACCATTGCCCTGTCCCCGGATCGTACTGGTAGGTATTGCCGTCCACAAACGGCGTGCCCACTCGCATCGCGCCCAGTACATAGAGTTTCCCATTCGCCGCGGCCACATTGCAGCTATCGCCGCCGCCGGGAATCGGCACGGGAGGGCCTTCGCTCCAGTCATCGATGTAGGGATCGTAGATATACAGCTTCGTGCTGCGCGTCACCCCATCGGCTAACACGCCGCACACGGAATATACTTTGCCGTTCAGCGCCGCGGAGGAGACCTCCGTCACCTGCGCCGGATACGGCGCGCGGCGTTCCCAGGTGGCTTGCGCCCAAACCGCGGCGGGAATCACGAACCACAGTAGGAGTTTCATTGCCCCAGTGTACCTTCCGGCCGCGCGGTGATATCACCGCGCTTTAAAGGGGCCCGGGTCTATTTCATGGAGCCGCGCGCGTCTTCGAGAATGCGTTTCGCGCGCGCCGGATTGTAGACGCCGCAGGAGCAGAACCGCGCCATGTACGTCACCGCCTCATCCGGCGTCCGTCTGCCCTCTTTCACCCAGTCAATCATCTTCTTCGCCAGCGAATGGCTGATCATGCCGTGCCCGCACATGGTGCTCAGGCAAAGCACCTGCGTGTTCGGCAGCTTCTCCGTCTTCCCTTCGAACCCCAGCGAATACCCGACGCTGTGCCGCGGGATGCCGGCCGCGTGGCAGCACTGCTCGGCGCCGTCAATCGAAGTGGACACGTTGATGCACAGGCCGAGATCCGCCTGCTTTACCGCCTTCACGAAATCCTCGGCGTTGACCCGCTTGTCGAACACCGCCGCCACTGTCGTCGGCGTATCCACACCGCTGATGACCGCCTCGAAATCGGGCGTCATATCCCGGTTCCAGTGCGACGTAGGGTGCATGTCGCGGCTGGGACGCAGGGCGCCGCCGTGCGAAGCGTCTCCCAGATTCACGGGTTGGAACGGCAGCGCCATGCGCAGGAATTCCTTCAGCTTGGGAAGGCAGCCTTTGTCGTTCTTGCCGCGGCTTGGGATGGCAAAGACCACGTAATCGTCGTAAAAACTGGCGCTATCGCCAAATCGATGGAGAGTGTTTGTCATCGTGCTGCTCCTGCCGGTTCCTGTTTCTGGTCCGCCGGCGCGGGTTCGTTCGAGATCTTGCCAAGCCCGATATTCGTCTTGGCGCGCTCCAGCGAGTAGCCGAGCTTTTCCAATACCGGAGCCACCACGTGCTCCTCGCCGTTCTCATCGCACCGCGTGCCCACGCCGATCGACACCACCGTATCGATCTGCTTTTCCACTTCCCACACCGCGCGGATGATCTCTTCCGTGCGGTCCACCGTGGTCTTGATCTCGAGGATGGCCGAAAGCACCTTCTCGTTGAGGATATCTTCGCGGATCTTGCCGGTGGCGGTGTCCGTCATCAGCGAGGTGACGGGATTCTTCTTCTCGAAGCTGACGCCGCGCTTGGCCAACGTCATCGACATCTTTTCAATCTCGTGGAAGCGCACGCCCACGCCGGGGCGTCCGAACTCGATGGTAAAGCCTACCTCGCCCACCTTGACGCGCCCGCTCACATCGTTGGTTTTCACTTCCTCCGTGCCGCGTCCCTGCACGCCCGTGGATTCGTGCGGCACGCGCGGATCGGAGAACGCCCGGCGCACGACGCGCGGCCAGGTCAGCTCATCCGGCTCGAAGGCCGCCGTGGGACAGACGTCGGGTTCCGGATCGAACCGCAGGCGCATCATCTGAAACACCTTGCGCATCGTGCGCACCATGGTGGGATTCAAATGCTCCTGGCTCAAGCCGTTGTAGCAGGCATAGCATTCCACGCACTCTTCCCGGTTGATGGTGGCGCGCTTGATGACAGGGTCAATATAGATGGCGCCCATGGGGCAGACATACGTGCAATTGCCGCAGGCGACGCACTTGTTCGGGTTGATCCTCATGGTTGGAACTCCAGATTTTTTTGTACCTTATCTTATCATCTCACCGCCTGGGGAACGATCGGCTTCGAGGCATCCACGCGCGAGAACAGGACGGCGCCCAGCGCGCACATGGCGGAAGCGGCGATGAACGGGTGTTGCCATCCATGGGACTGCACCAGGTATGCGAGAATGCTCGGGGAAATCGCGCCGCCGATGTTGCCGCAGGTGTTCATCACCGAACTGACCGTGCCGGCATAATCGCCGCCGATATCGAGCGGCACCGCCCACGACACGCCCACCGTCAGTTCCAGGCCGAAGACCGCGACGCAGGTGAGCCAGACGCAGGTGTGGGGGTCTTGTACGAGAGTGGCCGGCAGGATGAACCCCGCGGCCAGCAGGAATCCCGTCACCGCCACCACCTTGCGCGCGAACCGGAGATCCCCAGTGGCGTGCCCCACGCGATCGGAAAGCCAGCCGCCGAGGAAATCACCCAGCGTTCCCGCAAGCAGCGGCAGGCTGGCATAGAGTCCCATCTCCTTCAAATTGAAACCGCGGGCCTTGTTGAGATAGGTGGGGAACCAGTCAAGGTATACCGAAAGGCAGTAGCCGTAGCAGAAGTACATCGCGCTCAGTGTCCACAGGTTGCGGCTGTGAAGGATCGGCCCCCACGGGACCGCGTGCTGACCCTTGCCTCGCGTGGTTCGGGTGGCGCTTTGAATCAATGCGAGTTCGGCGCTGTTCACGCCGCGATGCTCTTCGGGCGTGTCGCGATAGTAGTAATACCAGACCGCCGCCCAAATCAGGCCCATGGCGCCGAAGAAAAAGAACGGCGTCCGCCATCCATAAGTGACGATGAGCCAGACCACCAGCGGCGGAGTGCAGGCTG
>JADLBG010000162.1 GCA_020847895.1 Bryobacterales bacterium | reverse complement strand
GCTCCCGCTATTTCTGCGGGGAAGCGAAGAAGTCCGCCCGCTCTACCTGAAGCTGAGTAGCTTTGGCGTTGGTCTCGATCCATTGCTTGACCCGCTGGTTTTTCAATTCGAGATGGATGGCGCTCTGCACCTCCTCGAATGGCTGGGGAACCAGTTCCATGAGGCGTATCACATAGTAGCCGTTTGGCTGGCGAATGGGTTCGCTCACCTCTCCCGGCTTGAGTTGGAAGATGGTGTTCTTAATGGGGTCCGGCAGACGGTCCGTTCGCTTCACGGGTCCGAAGTCGCCGTCTTTCTCCTTCGAGATGGGGTCTTCGGAATTCGCTTTCACCAAGGCCACGAAATCCTTGCCGCCGCGAGCTTCCTTCACCACCGTCTCGGCCTTGGCGAGCCCTTCGGCCTCCGTCATCGTTTTTTTCGACGGATCCACCGTCTGAGCCTTGCCGGCGGCGAAGGGAATGTATACCAGCTTGACCCTGGCCTGCGTGTAGTCGCCTTTCCGTTCTTCGTAATACTTCTTTTCATCCTCGGAAGAGACGACCGCTTCGCGGCTTTGCTCCTCCAGGGCCGCTTGCCAGAGCACCTGCATGCGGGCGAGTTCAATGCCCTCTTTATAGGGCGAGCGATCCTGCAGTTTCTTTTCTTCCGCGAAAGCGACAATCCGCTTCAGCATGAAGTACTGCGAAAGGAACCCACGCGGGTCGCGATCGTAGTTCTGGCGCATCTGAGCCGGCAGGCTCGCCACCAGCTTTTGTACCTCGCCGGCCGTGAGCTTTATCCCACCCGTAACAGCAACAACCGTGTCCGGAGTCACGGCGGTGGCGGCCGCCGGCGGAGCCGCGGCTTGTCCTTGCAGCAAGAGCGGGATGGCAAAACAACAGATAGGAAGAAATCTCATGGGTAGCGCTGATGACGACTCTTTCCAATTATAGCCAAGGGAGCTTGAAATCTTGAGGATGAGATCTGAAGGCCGTGCGCTGATGGCAGTGTTGGGCGCCTACCATGTCCCCATATGCAGTACCAGGCCGGTGGTCAGTTGTAGCCCGTTCGAGAAATCGTAACCCTCCACCGCCCGCACCCACGAGCGGCGGTATTCGAGACTTGCCACCCGTAGCGCCAGGGCGTTGTTGAATCGGAGATCCAAGCCTCCTCCCGCGGACAACGCAAACGCATTCGTCTCCTGCCGCGCCGTGTAGAGCGAGCGCCACTCGGCCGGGTCCGGGGCCGACTGCACCAGGTCCTCCACCGATTTCCACTTGTCCGCATAGAACTGCTCCGTCGTAATCTTGCGTCCTCCGACAAGAAACTGTACGTGTGGAACCCATCTTCCCCGCGGGGAAGGGGTCCAGCGCGGTCCAATCAGATACGTGAGCGAATCACCGGTCAGAGTCTTCTCGAAACCCATCAGTTTGCAGCCGCTCACGTCGCCTACCAACTGCCAGTTGGCAGCCAGGCGGAAGGCGGCTGCGCCTCCTCCGCCGAGGCAGGAAAAAGAACTCCCCGGGAACATCTCCGGCTCAAACGTCATGGTGAATTCGAACGGAGCCACTCCCGGAGGGGGATTCACGGGCTCCCTCGGCCCATCGTCCACTGTGCTCTGGCGAGTAATGTAGGAGTAGGGCACGTAGACGCCGGCCCGGTTTGTGCGGTACCAGGGCACCCTGCCGCCCAGCAGATTCGCCATGCTGCGCGCGGGGTTCAACCCTCCGCGCACCAGCAACCGGATCCAGTTGTTATCCGTCCGCTGCTCCACCCGCTTGATGATGAACTTGTCGAGCGCATCCTCCGCCAACCCCCATCCCACTCCCACGAACGGGGTAATCACGAAGTCCACGTAACCCTGCTGCGGATATGTCCGCTGGATCTTGCCGATGGAAGCTTCACTGACCGGCCCCACTTCGAATTGGGCGCTGTAGAGGAACGAAAACGCTCCTGCGCGAAGACGGCTTTTCCAGTAATTGGGGTCTCTCCCGAATTCCACATCCCGATACCGGCGGTCATTCTGAACGAACAGAAAACTCGCCACGGAACCCATCATCGGGTGCCCCACATAGTTCACATAAAAGGGATCCCCGTCCGCCCATCCGTGAAGATTCGACACCGAGTCCCAGTAGGTGCGAAAAAAAGGTCCCTTCATGCCCTCGCGAGTTAGCGGTTCCGTCAGCAGGCGGAACCCGTGCTGCAGCGTGAGGAAAGCCCACGACTCACGGGCCAGGCTCTTCCAATCCACTCCCTCGTCCCTTGCGCTGGCCGATTGAGCCGGACCGATGGAAGGGCGGACAGGCTTAATGCTCCCAATGCCATCCCCCGTGTCACTCTCTCCTGCCACGGCGGTTGGCAGAATGTTCATCGAAATCACGAAAAAGAAGATGATCCGAAAATAAGGTGTCGCACTTCTCATGGCAGAATAACGATCGCCGCGATTTCAGCGGTCTCTGGCCCCGTTGCCCGACGAATTCCGTCTGCTTGCCACCCCCTTAGCCTGCTACTCCCATTTTCTCCCTAAGGAGGACGCGTGAAAAGGCCCTGGCGTTTCCATTTTGCTCTTCTGCTCCGGCTGTAAAGCAAAGGCATGACAAAAGATTACGCGCGCCCGCTCTTCGCCTTCTCTACTCCTCTCCCCTCCTTCCTCCGATCGTATATTCATGGCCATGGATCGTGTCCTTACTCAGGAAGAAATCGATAGCGTATTCCGCAATCTCCGCGACCAAACCGCCGAGGAGGATGTTTCAAAGAAGGCGACTCCTTATGATTTCCGCCGTCCGGACCGCATCGCCAAAGATCAGCTTCGCGCCATCCACCTTTTGCACGAATCCTTCGCCCGCAGTCTCAGTTCCAGCCTGTCGGCCTACCTCCGCAACTACGCGCTCGTCAATCTGGTGTCCGTCGAGCAGCTCTCCTTCATGGAGTTCTCCCAATGCCTGCCCGTTCCCACCTGCCTTGTCTCTCTGGCGATGCGTCCCTTCGATGGCAGCGCCGTCCTCGAAATCAATCCGACCCTGGTCTTCCCCATCCTCGAGATGCTTCTCGGAGGCAACGGCAAGAGCGCCTTGCGGCCTGACCGCGAAGTGACGGAAATTGAACAAAGCATCCTCGAGAACATCTTTCGCATCGTGCTTCACGACTTGCGCGATGCCTGGTCCACTGTAACGGACATTAACTTCACCATCGAATCGTTCAAGACGGAATCTCAACTGCTTCAGGTTCTGGCGCCCAATGAGGCCGTTGTGGCGGTCAGCCTCGAAGTCAGAATCGGCGAGAACAGCGGAATGATGAACATTGGGATGCCTTCCATCATCGTCAAGATGCTGCGCCAGAAGTTTGACCAGCAATGGTCCATGCGCAAGTCGGAATCCACCGCGGAGGAACAGCTCCGCCTTCTTCGTCTTATCCGCCCGGCCCATGTTCAACTCGACGCCAGGCTCCGGGGGCCGACGCTTCTCGTCGAGGACCTTATGAACCTGAACGAGGACGATGTCCTCACTTTCGACTACGGCGTCGAAAAACAAATTGACCTGCTGGTTAACGGTAAGCTCAAGTTTCGCGGAACCCCGGCGGCGATTGGGCGAAAGAAAGCGTTCCAGATCGAGGCGCCCGTTACGATGCTCGAATAAGCGCCGTGCCCCATGGCTACAATTCGCTTATGGGCGGTTCCGCCGGCAGTCTGTCTCTCTCGGAAGCGCGCCGCATGGCGATCGCGGCGCAGGGACTCCACCTTCCCCGGCCCCGCGCTCGTCCTACCGCCGCCGAGCTCGCCGGTGTTATCCATCGCCTTGGCCTGCTTCAACTCGATTTCGTCAATGTTCTGCTGCCGGCGCACTACCTGGTTCTCTATTCCCGCCTTGGAATGTACGACAAAGGTCTCTTCCATGACCTTGT
>JADLBG010000161.1 GCA_020847895.1 Bryobacterales bacterium | reverse complement strand
CGCCTTCCATCGGACTGGGACTCGGCTTGAACGGCTTCGGCGAACAAGGCAACGGCCCCTTCGTCGGACGCACCGCAATTTTCCAATGGATTGACAACATGTCCATCATCCGTGGAAAGCATTCCTTCCGCTTCGGCGGCGAGATTCGCCGCGATCGCTACAACGAGACGGGGAACGCCTTTACGCGCGGCAGCTTTGGCTTTGGCGCCATCGCCACCATGGACCCTGCAAACCGCGCCGTCACTGGACATCCGTTTGCCGACTACCTGCTCGGTGAAGTCTCCACACCCACGCGCGCCCGCGTCTTTTCGAACGGCCTGTTCCGCGCCACGGTGCTTTCCGCCTACTTTCAGGACACCTGGCGGATTGCACCGAAACTCACCGCCGAACTCGGCCTGCGCTACGAGTTCACGCCGCCCTACCACGACAAGTACCGCGGCATCATGAACGTGATCGTTTACGACTCCGGAGTCTACAATGGCGATCTCGTTCCCGGGGCAAAGGTTCCGGTCATGATCCGGCCCGGCAAGGGTGACTTCCACGAAGGATTGCCATTCCGTTTCAATGACGGCGTCCCTACCACCACAGGCGATGACCTCCTCGGCCCGGAAACCGTGAAGAAAGACTATAACGACTTCGCCCCGCGTGTCAGCCTTGCCTACCGCCCCACGGAAAACTGGACCGTGCGCACCGGAGCCGGCGTTTTCTATGTGCAGGACATCGTCGAGGCGCGCTTTGACCTGACGCGTAACGTGGGCGGCCGCTCGCAATTTACCGCGGACTCGGAAAGGCCGAACGCCAACTTCAGCGATCCCTGGAAATACGAAGGCGGCAACTGTGCGAACTACACCGGCCCCTGCCAGGGACCAACGTTCACCCTTGCCAACAACACCAACCGCCGCACACCCTATATCATCCAGTGGTTGTTCAACGTCCAGCGCCAGATCGGGCAGGACACCGTCTTCGAAGTCGGGTACCTCGGCAACGGCGGGCATAAGCTCGAATTGTTGCGCGTGTGGAACCAGCCTGTGCTACGCAAGGGTCCCAACGACTCGCGCACTCTGCTCCAGCGCTCGCCCTTCCCCGCCTACGGATTGATTCAGACCGTAGACAATCACGCCAACTCCAACTACCACGGACTCGCGCTCAAGGCGCAGCGCCGCTTCGCCAAGGGGCTCACTTATCTCGCCGGCTTCACCTGGTCGAAGGCAACCGATCAGGGCAGTTCCATTCGCAACAACACGGGTGAAAATCAGTTCGCCACCGATAACTACAATCTGCGCCGCGAACATTCACTTTCGCAATTCCACAACGGCCACCGTTTCGTCTCTTCCCTGCTCTATGAACTCCCCTTCGGCAAGGGACAGAAATTCCTTTCCGGAAGCCGCGCCGCCAACTATCTCGTGGGCGGGTGGCAGTTGGGCAGCATCATCACGCTATCGGACGGAACACCGATCAACGTCGGCCAGATCGGCGATCCACTGCAAATCGGCACGCCCAATGTCCCCGACGCGACGGGAATCAGCCCCATCCCGGCCAACCGCACGCCGGACAACTTCTGGAATGCCGCCGCGTTCAACGCTGTCAACCCTGAACTGCTCTACCGCTACGGCAACACCGGCCGCAATCTGCTCACCACGCCCGGATTGAAGCAGTGGGATTTCTCGCTTACCAAAGAGACCGCCATTCGCGAAAATCACCGGGTGGAGTTTCGCTTCGAGGCCTTCAACTTTCCCAATCATCCCAACTTTGCGGCGCCCGCGACGGATGTGCGCTCAGCGGCCACTTTCGGCAAGATCACTTCCGCGCGCACCATGCGCGAAATGCAGTTCGGCGTAAAATACTTGTTCTAGGCGCCCATGCTCGCTTCCCTCTCGAGAAGAACGTTCCTCGCCGCCCTGTCCGCGGCCTCTGCCGCCAGCCAGGCAAAGATCCGAAACGTCGAGATCTTCCCGATAGAAATTCCCACCCCGCGTGAGGAACTGGAAGCCGGCAAGTACGCTCGCTACACCTTCTATGAGGTGGAAACCGACGTCGGAGTCCGCGGCTATTGCTTCGATCGCGGCGCGGATTTCCGCGTGCTCGACCGGATCCGCCGCGCCCTCGTGGGCCAGGACTTGTTCGACCTCGGCCGCCACCTGAAAGCCGGACTCGCCCAGTGGGCCGGTGTCGAGCATGCCATCTGGGACGCCATCGGCAAGATCGCCGGCGAGCCTGTCTATCGTCTCTTCGGCGGCGGCCCGTCGCGCCTCCGTGTCTACCTGACGTGCGTCTGGAAGGGCAAGGCCGATCAATCGCACGTCACCTTCCAGCAGCAGGCCGACATGGCCCTCCGCGTCAGAAAAGCCGGCTACTCCGGACTCAAGATCCGGGCCTGGCGTCCGAACCCGATTCACGACGCCGATGCCTGCGGCGAGATCCGCGCGGCCGTGGGCCCCGATTTCTCCATCATGGTGGACCGCACCGCTGACCTCAACGGCTTGTGGAGCTACCCCACCGCGCTCGCCGTGGCCCGCGCGCTCGAAAAGCACAACGTGGCGTGGCTCGAAGAGCCCTTCGCACGCGACGATTTCTTCTCCCCGGCCCGGTTGGCCCGCGAAGTGGATATTGCGATTACCGGCGGCGAACGATTCCAGGGCCTCGATGCCTACCGCGAATGCTGCGTGCAGGCGTCCTACGACATCCTGCAGCCGGACCCCATCCTGTGCGGCGGGTTGTCGATGACTCGAAAGATCGCGGCGCTGGCCGAATCGTTCCACCGGCCAATCGTCATGCACGGCGCGATGGGGTTGCGCGTCGCGGGCTGGCTCCAGGCGGGAGCGGCGATCGGCGTTCCCTGGCAGGAACTGGCGATTGTGACTCCGCCGTTTCTCCCCGAAGGGCAGTGGAGTCCCGCGCTCAAAGTCCTCAACAGTAAGTCGCTGTTTACGATTCGCGACGGCTACATCGATGTGCCCCAATCTCCCGGCTTGGGACTCGATGTGAACCGCGATGCCGTCCGGGAATTCCGCATTCCGCCATCGCCGTTGCGCCCGTTTTACCCACAGTATCCCGCGTAGTTGGAGGCATTGTGAAACGTAGAGAACTTCTCGCCGCCGGCGCGGCGACGCTCAGCCTCGGCCAGGCGTCCGCCGCCCCGCTTCCTTTCGCCCAGGAAAAGAGCAATCTCAAAATCACCGGCGTGCAGGTGGTGGAACTGCGCTCCGCCACGCGGCTGCCCTCTTACGAGATCGCCTACGAAAAATGGTCAGCGCCCACGATGGATAAAGCGCTGCCGATGAACAAATACTCGCCCGGCCATCAGGGTGGCGGCGAGATGTTCAATCCGAACCTGCAGCTCTATCCCGGCGTGGGCGGCGCATTCAGCGTGAAGATCACCACGGACAAGGGCATTACGGGCTATGGGCGCGGCGGCAACGGCGGGCGCGCTCACGTCGGCACGGTGGCGAAATTCCTCATCGGCGAAGATCCGTTCGATATCGCCCGCCTCTGGGATCTCATGTACCTGGGCACGCTCACATTCGGCCGCGCCGGGGCCGCCATCCACACCATCAGCGCCATGGACCTGGCCCTCTGGGACATCGCCGGCAAGGCGCTGGGCGTCCCGGTCTACAAGCTCATCGGAGGCTCCACGAAGCCGCGCATCCCCTCCTACGCCACGCTCAACGACGTGAAGTGGAAAATCCAGATCGGCTTCCAAAAGATCAAACTGGCGCTTCCCTATGGCCCGCTCGACGGGCAGGACGGCCTGAAGAAGAACGCTGAACTGGTGCGGTACACGCGTGAACAACTGGGCCCCGGCGGCGAGATCATGCTCGACTGCTGGATGTCGCTGACCGAGGAATACACCCTGCAACTGGCCGACGCCGTGGCGCCGTACCGCGTGGGCTGGATCGAAGAACCCCTTCGCGCCGACGATTACGCCGGCCACGCGCGGCTCAAGTCGCAAATCAAGACCTGCCGCATCACCACCGGCGAGCACCTGTTCACCCGCTACGAATTTGTCCGCCTGGCCGAACACAACAGCGCCCACATCTGGCAGCCCGATATTCAGTGGTGCGGCGGATTGACGGAGTTGCTCCGCATCGCCGCCATCGCCAGCGCCTACGATACCCCCGTGATTCCCCACCTTGGCGGCACCTCGCCTTACTCCACCCATTTCGTCATGGCTGCCCCTAATTCTCCGATGGCCGAATTCTTCTGGCCCCCCGCCGGCGGTCCGCCGGAAGTGTACCGGCATTGGGAGAAGGAGCACGGCATCACCCGCGGCCCCGAAGGCATTTACACTCGCCCGCTCGACAGACCTGGCTTCGGGTTGGATGTCGTGGAATCCTAAGAGCGCCTTCTCGCCTTCACACGAAATGGCATCTTCCTCGCTACGCGTTCCCTCCGATTGCGCATGTACCTGTGAGGGAGGCTTCCCATCATGTCGAGGCTTCGTTTTGAAAATATGCCCGGTGGCTGGCACACCGTAGATTACACGAGCGTGCAACTGACGAAAATTTCGACGGCTCTCCTACCGCTTATGGACCTCCCGGCATCCAACCGCCGCCGGATGATTGCCTGGGCAATGCCATGCGAGAGATCTCTCGGACCGGACAGTGGAAGGCGGTTTGCACCCGAGATTGGCGGAGTTGTCCACTAACAGACGCGCGCTGCACCGCGCATCGTTGCAGGTTCTTTCGCGCCGCACCGCGGGCGGTAAAACTTTCCATGCCCGGCGCCGCGCAGACGGAAATGTTTTCCCAAACTGCCCTTGAAGCAATTCCTACCATATTGAATTTGCAGAGCTTATATATTTGGCACGCAGCTTGCTCATACAAGGGCACGGGGAGAAAGGCAGGCAGGCGGCAAAGGGCCAACTGCCTTAAGCAGCTTGCCTGTCTCCATTGCTTAAGTACGTCGAGCCTACAAGCCCACGAAAAATCAAAGGAGAGCCTAGACCATGAACGCCGTTAGTGTGTCCGAAGAGAAACCCAAAGAGTCCCGGTTTACCCTTGCCGGCGTTGTCGCCGTTGTTCTCGGCGCAACTCTCACCTTCGGAAATATCTACCTGCTGAACAAGACCGACCGGTTGGAAACTCAGATCAGGGACCTACGCGGTGCGGTACGGGCAGAGTTGACCAATCTCCAGCACGATACCCTCGCCACCACGTCGGAAAACAGTAAAGCGCTTGCCGAGTTGCGACAGCTTCTCGATGAGGCCGGATCGCGTAACAAACAGGCCGCCACGCAGGCGACCCTTCTCGCCAGGCGCTACTCCGATCAACTGGCAAAGAAGATCGAGTTGCAGGAAAAACAGGTTTCCGAGCAACACCAGCAGCTTGTAGACCAATTGGGAGAGATCACGCAGACCGCCAGCCAGACCAATCAAAAGGTTTCCGGCATCGCAACGGAAGTCACCGGCGTAAAATCCGATGTCGCCGAAACCAGATCGACGCTGGACAAGACTCTCGGCGACCTGCGCAGTGTGCGCGGCGACCTCGGCGTCCAGAGTGGGCTCATCGCCACCAATGCCAAGGAACTGGCCGCCTTGAAGGCTCTCGGCGAACGGAGCTATTTCGAATTTCAACTCCCCAAGACCAAATCGCCCCAGCGGATCGGCGACGTCGCCGTCCAACTCAAGAAGTCCGATACCAAGCGCAATCGGTACACCATCGAGTTGATCACCAACGACAAACGCGTGGAGAAAAAAGATCGTACCATCAACGAGCCCGTTCAGTTCTACATGGCCAAGGCGCGCTTGCCTTACGAGATCGTCGTGAACGAAGTCCAACGCGACCGTATCATCGGTTACCTCGCCGCGCCAAAGGTCCGCGATATGCGTTAGTGCCTGTCTGTCTATCGAGTCTACTGTCCGCGGGTTAACTTCCCTTCCGCCGCTTCGTTTCGAGCGAAGCGGCGCTTTTTTGTGTGCCGAGCATGTTCGACAGCCCGGGGGTGAAAGTCCCCTTGACAACCTGATGGAGGTGAAGTCATAGCGAAGCGCAAGGGCGTCGTCGCGAGGCGGGGTCTGAAAGAAGCGCGGAGCAAACGTGCGAGCCGATGTACAAGAACCGGAT